>CAZSPM010000323.1:0-3369 GCA_964608785.1 uncultured Eubacteriales bacterium | reverse complement strand
GAGCTAATCAAGCATAATAAGCGCTTTACAATGATGTCCTACCCAAACCGCACTCATGGAATTCGGGAGGGAGAAAACACAACCCGCCACCTGTATGAACTGCTGACACGCTATCTAAAAGAAAAACTATAACCTTATGGGGTCAGGTCTTGTTTTTTGCTTTTTTTGCTATTACGCTTACCCAAGCATAATGTAATCCAACAAACTTGCCTACTTCCTTTAAATTATAGCCCCACTGATTGATGGCAATTGCAATCCCTTCATTCCGTTCCTTTCCTGAAAATATGTCTTTCAAATTCGGCCTGTTAACATATCTTTCCCTTTTTATAATTTCTTCATTTTTAATATATTTGCTTTTTCCCATTACCCTCTTGACAAACATTTCTCCGCCTAAAATAAATCCCCCATGTGCTTCATTAAATGGACTTATTTTCCCGATCCCTTCTTTGATAAATTTTCTATATCCTTTTTGAGCATCGGTTAAAGAGTTCGAAAAAAACGAAAGGATTAAATCTGGATAAAAAAAATCACAGCTCTTTCCTTCTCCAGAGGTTTTTCTATATGAAGAATATTTCCATCTTGCAGGATCATTGACAATCCTAGCGCGGACTGGATTAAGAACAACATAGCGACAAACTTCTAAAAGATAGCTTTCTTTCTCTATTAGATGAGATTTGAACCTTCCTTGAAAAAGATGTCCTTTTCTCTTGTGCCTTTTGTTGAAATTTTGAGTATAAACACCATTTAGTTGTCTCATCCCCGCTGATATGTCTTTCAAGGGTGTTTCGACAACCAGATGATAATGATTGCCCATAAAGCAATAAGCATGTACAATCCATTTATACTTTTCTACTACAGATTCTAAGACCTGAATAAATTTATTCCTATCTGCATCATCTCTAAAAATATCTTTTTTCTCGTTACCTCTAGCAGTTACGTGATAAAATGCTCCTTCATACTGAATTCTTAGTGGTCTTGCCATTTCAAATATAAAAACATAGAACAGAAGCAAATTTTATTATTCATAAAGACGGTTTTGTTAGCGCGAATATCTCGAAATTTCTGTTATTATTGTTAGATAGTCAGAAACAAATTAGTCTAATCACAAGACAACACAACACAACATAACATCTGACAGAAGCAAAAAACAAGACCTGACCCCATCCACATCATCAAACTTCAGGGGAGAGGACAGAAGCGAGAAGAGACTTTGTGTAGGGATGATGCGGATATTTGATCAGCATATCTGTAGTCGATTCCTCTACTATCTTCCCTTCGCACATCACAGCAATTCGGTCAGCAACCCGCTCCACAACTGTTAAATCGTGGGAAATGAAAAGCATGGTTAGATTTTCTCTCCGCTGAAGCTCAAGCAAAAGATTGAGTATCTGGGCCTGGACAGAGACATCAAGAGCTGAGACCGGCTCATCGGCTACAATAAAATCAGGTTCCAAAGACAGAGCTCTTGCGATGGCGATTCGCTGGCGCTGCCCGCCGCTGAACTCATGGGGGTATCTGTGCATAAAGTAGTCCTCCATCCCCACCTTGTTTAACAGCTCTATAACCTTTTTTTCTACTTGATTCCTGGTAATCATCCGGTGGAAAAGGAGCGGTTCGGCAATAATCTGTTTAATTTGCATCCGGGGGCTTAAAGACGAATAGGGATCCTGGAAAATGATCTGCATTCTCCGGCGCATCGCCCGCATTTCCTGTGATTTAAGAGATAATAAATCCACGCCATCGAAATTGATCGTACCCCCTGTCGGTTCGACCAACCGCAAGAGAGACCTTCCCAGGGTTGTTTTCCCGCTGCCTGATTCTCCAACCAGCCCCATCACCTTTCCTTTTTCTACGATCATTTCGACGCCATCCACGGCTTTTACCCATCCCCTGGTACCAAACCACCGGCTGCCAAAGGGGGAGTAGGTTTTCAAACCTTTAATTGTAAGCAGTATCTCGGGCATCTAATTACCTAGAAAACTCCCTAAATCTTATAGTGCTTATAGCAAGCACACTGACGCGTATACGTAATATCTCTAAGCGGTGGAAACTCTTTATAACATAATCCTTCGCTGTACTTACAGCGGGGATGAAAAGTACATCCTGAAGGCAAATTCAAGAAATCGGGCACTGCCCCTGGAATGCCCTGCAATAGCTCTTTATGCCCGGCTCCTAGCCTGGGAATGGATCCGAGGAGCCCTCTAGTATAAGGATGTTTGGGCTCATCAAAGAGTTCTTTCGTGCTTGCTACTTCGACGATCTTGCCTGTATACATGACCATAACTCGATCGGCCATTTCAGCCACGACTCCCATATCATGGGTGATGAGCAAGATCGCCATCTTGTATAGTCTCTGAAGATGCATGAGGAGTTTAACAATTTCAGCCTGAATGGTTACATCCAGTGCGGTGGTCGGCTCGTCGGCGATGAGGAGCCGGGGTTGACCACTGATCGCTATGGCGATAAGCGCTCTCTGCTGCATCCCGCCGGAGAGCTCAAATGGATAGGTTTTGAGCCTTTTCTCCGGATCGGGAATTCCGGTCTCTCCCAAGAGCCGTACGGCTTCGATTTCCGCCTCGCGTTTTCCCATTCCTCTATGGAGCTGAAGGACTTCGACAATCTGGTAACCGATTGTAAAAACCGGATTGAGTGCAACAGTTGGCTCCTGGAAGATCATTCCGATTCCACTTCCTCTGACCTTTCGAATCTTTTCTGCACTCATTTTGGTTAGATCTTGATCATTGTAAGTAATCTTGCCACTAACGATTCGACCCGGAGAAGGAATGAGGTTGATTATCGAGAGGGCAGCGATTGTTTTCCCGCATCCGGACTCACCGACAAGAGCCACGGTTTCTGATTCATCCACATAGAAGCTTACATCATCCACTGCTTTCAAGGCTCCCTCATCCAGGAAAAAATGGCTGAACAGGTGTTCGACTTGGAGAATCACGGCTAGACAAACCTCCTCATCAAAGCCTTTGGGTCAAGGGCATCACGAATCCCATCTGCCAGTAAATTGAAACTGAGGATAGTCATCGAAAGAATAGCCCCTGGAAAAAAGGCAACCCACCACGCCACAAGGAGGGCATCCTTTCCCTGGCTCAACATGTTTCCCCACGATGGAGTAGGAGGACGTATCCCTATTCCTAGAAAAGATAGTCCTGCTTCGGCTCCGATCATAACTCCAACCATCAGCGCTGCGCTCACAAGAACCGGTGACATTGCATTTGGAATCAGATGCCGGAAGATGATCAGCCGGTTAGTGAGGCCAATCGCACGGGCTGCCTCAGTGAATTGCTGTTCCTTTAAAGAGAGAAGTTCCCCGCGGATGAAGCGAGCCGTTCCTGCCCAGGATGTAAAACCGAGGAT
>CAZSPM010000322.1:0-3391 GCA_964608785.1 uncultured Eubacteriales bacterium | reverse complement strand
GGATAGTCCTGGATTCCCGTTTACACGGGAATGACAGAAACTTATGAAAGCCTGATCCCGTTTGCAGCCGATTTGATTATCATGTAGACTTTATTTCCAGGAGCGATAATAATGGATTATCTTGAATGCTTTTTTTGTCATAAAAAATATCCGTTTGACCCTTTTAATACATTTTGTCCAAAATGCCAGGAACCACTTCTCTTTTCTTCTCTTGCTAAAGAAAAAAAATTTTCTCTTGAAGAAGCCCATCCACTGGAAAAAACATTGGATTTTCTTCCGTTATCAAAAGTTGATTTGAATCTTAGCTTTGGAGAAGGCAGCACTCCTCTTATCAAGCTTAAACACCTTAGCAAATACTATCAACTTCCTCCAGCCTTTGCTAAAAACGAAATGTTCAATGCAACAGGCAGCTTTAAAGACAGAGGGACAACCGTAGCGGTTCAAAAAGCAGTCTCTCTTGGAGTCCATAAAATTGGGACTGTCTCTACGGGGAACATGGCTACTTCGACCGCTGCTTACGGAGCAAGAGCAAGGTTGAAAACATTTGTTCTCGTCAAAGAAGACATCTCTTCTGAAAAACTTCTATCAACAGTCGTTTACCGTCCTGTGCTGGTTAAAGTTAAAGGGGATTATGGGGCTTTAACTTCCAAAAGCTTTGCTTTAGGAAGAAAATATAACATTTATTTTATGAATTCTGTAGATCCCTTCCGTATCGAAGGCTATAAAGTCATAGGGTTCGAGATTTTTCTTCAACTTAATCATCAACCTCCTCAATATATTTTCACTCCAGTAAGCTCAGGGGGTCATTTAATTGGACTGATGAGAGCTTTCCTGGATTTGAAACAAGAAGGCTTCATACATCAGCTTCCGACCTTTGTGGGAGTTCAAGCACAGGGTTGTTCCCCTATAGCGCAGGCCTTTGCTTCTGGAAAGCCGAAAGTGGAACGCATAGAAAAGCCAAAAACAATTGCTCAAGCCATATCAAACCCTGACCCTCCGGGAGGAAATATACTACTCAATATGATTCGAGAAAACAAAGGAATGATACTTGATGTCTCAGATAAAGAGATCATTACTGCCCAAAAGATGTTGGCTGAACTCGAGGGGATTTTCTGCCAGCCTGCTTCAGCCACGACTTTAGCCGGTCTCCTGAAACATTCTAAAAATGTGAAATTTAAGATAAAGGATGAAATCGTTTTAGTTATCACGGGAAGCGGCTTAAAAGCATTGAAGGCCATTGAGTCTTCTCATATAGGTGTCCATCAGACATCACTTTCTGATCTTGAAAATACAATTGGTTCAATCCTTCATTAATCTCCTACCTTACTTTTTTCATCAGGCCTTAAAACTTTACTCAGAGTAATAAACATTGGGATTTTCCTCTTTTTTATAACTGGGAGTTATATTTTTAATCAAAGGTGGGTTTGATAAATCAAATCCCTACAAGATAAATTAAGCTCCTACAATTTCTTTCTTTATCTCATACCATAACTGTGTTATGATTAGTCCAAATCATGTCATTTAAAGGAGGTTCATATGAGAGGTGATTTCCCTTCTATGGAAATTAAACTGCCCAAAATTAAGGCAGGAGTTGTCAAACTTGCCGTCGCAGGGTTGGTGGTTCTCATTCTGCTCTTTAGCTCTTTTTACCAGATTCGCCCGGAAGAAATTGGAGTGATTCTCCGCTTTGGCAAGTTTGTCAGGACCACAGATCCCGGTCTGCACCTCAAGCTTCCCCTTGGAATTGAAAAATTGACCAAAGTGCCTGTCCAGAGACAGTTGAAAATGGAGTTTGGATTCAGGACTGTAACGCCGGGTATAAGGACAGAGTACAGGGTAACACCTGAAGCACTCAATGAAGCGGTCATGCTAACGGGTGATCTAAACGTGGCTGTGGTGGAATGGATCGTTCAGTACAAAATCAAAGATGCGTATAATTACTTGTTCAAGATTAGGGATCCTGAAAGTACTTTTCACTACATGAATGAAGCTGTGGTCAGAAAAGTTGTTGGCGATAGTTCAGTGGACGAGGTGATCACTGTCGGAAGGGCCAGGATCGCAAATGAAGCAAAGGTTGAACTCCAAGACCTGTGCGACCTGTACCAAATAGGCATCGAGGTCAACCAACTCATTCTCCAGGATGTCAATCCTCCGGATCCTGTCAAACCATCCTTTAACGAAGTCAATGAATCCCTCCAAGAAAAAGAAAGAAAGATCAACGAAGCCTGGTCAGATTACAACCAGGTGATTCCCAAAGCATCAGGAGAAGCTGAACAGACGATAAGGGCGGCCGAAGGATACGCCCTAGAGAGGGTTAACAGGTCTAGAGGAGATGCCAATCGATTCATTGCCATATACAGGGAGTATGTTCGAGCCCCATTAGTGACTCGAAAGCGGCTTTACCTCGAAACTATCATGGAAATTCTCCCCAAAATAGACAAAAAGATCATCTTCGATGAAAAGCAGCAAAACATCTTGCCCCTTCTGAATCTGGGAAAGGAAATAAAGGAGGTAAAGCAATGAGTGGCCAAACAAGAAATATAATCATTGCTATTGCCGCTTTTGTTGTTCTCGTTGTTCTCCTCAATTCTCTCTACGTTGTCTCTGAGACTAACCAAGTAATTATCACTCAATTCGGGGAGCCTATTGGAGGCGCTGTCACAAAGCCGGGTTTACACATGAAAGTCCCTTTCATCCAAAAAACCAACTATTTTGAAAAACGATGGCTGGAATGGGATGGAGATCCCAATGAAATCCCGACTAAAGATAAAAAATACATATGGGTTATTATGTATGCCCGCTGGAGAATCAGCGATCCTCTGGTCTTCTTCCAGAGAGTGAGGGATGAAAGAAGAGCTCAATCGAGGATAGATGATATTATCGATGGAGAAACAAGGAATGCGGTAGCCAATTATGACTTGATCGAGATAGTCCGTTCTACAAACCGCGAATTCGAACAGACTGAAGTAACGGCTGTTCTCGACGTTGCTGCAGCTATTCTTAAAATAGAAACAGGCAGAGAAAAAATCGCTCAGATCATCCTGGAAAATTCTTCTCAGAAAACGCCTGAAATCGGGGTGGAACTCAGAGACGTCAGGATAAAGAGAGTCAATTATGTGGAAGCAGTCCAGCAGGAAGTTTTCCGGCGTATGATAGCTGAAAGGCAGAGAATTGCTGCCAAATACCGCTCTGAAGGAGATGGGGAAAGCGCAAAAATTCTCGGCCAGAAAGAAAGAGAGTTGAAAAGGATTCAATCAGAAGCATACCGGACTGCACAGGAAATCAAGGGAAAAGCAGATGCTGAAGCCACCAAAATCTACGCTAATGCCTACAATTTAGACCCAGAATTCTACCAATTCATGAAAACGCTGGAGACATATGTCGCAAGCCT
>CAZSPM010000321.1:0-3396 GCA_964608785.1 uncultured Eubacteriales bacterium | reverse complement strand
GTTTACTTTTTTCTCAACTGTCTTCTCTGAAAGGTTATCCTTAATATTTATCACAAGGGTATACATCCCGGGTTCCAAGTCTCGCTGCTCGGTCTTTTCGCCTTCTTCTGATTTAACTATTACTGTGCTCTTCATAGGTAGGGGTTGACTGACCATTGGAAAGGTATCATAGACTCGAGGCTCCCAGCGAATGAGGACTTTCTCTTCTTTAAATACCTGATAGTTTACTTCAATATTGCATCTCCCATCTTCTTTGGCCTGTGTTCCGAAAACAAAGAAGAAAATGTCAAGATATTCTCCAGGGGTAAAGGTATTATCCACATTGGGCATGATATGAAGGACAGAGTATGTAAAGAAATCTTTGTGGACCTCAGCTGTCGTCTCAGCAGCCGCCATCCTTTCTATCTTCTTGACAAAAAAGATGGGCGTTGTATCCAGGCGGTCGGTGAAACCGGCAGGATCTGGAATGGAAAACTCAAAGTAATGTGTTCCGATTTTAGTCAGATCTTGAGATGCTATGGCCATAGACATGAGGTAATTGCCCGGAGAGAGGGGATATCCAGTTGAATAGAGACTTTCTTTCTCAGGTTCGTACGAAGAGCTTTCCTCTTGGAGTATGATAGGTATATAGACTTCTTTCACAAGCTCTCCCGGAGAACCATTTTCTAGGCGGTTGAACTGGAGAAATAAGTGAGAATTACTCTGGAGATTGGAGGAGGCACTTTCGAAAGAAGGGGGTTCTTCCTCTTTTTCTTTTTCCTTCTCTTCTTTTTTTTCAGGCACTTCTGCCACTGGCATGATTGGAGCAAAGCCAAGGTCGGCATTTTTCACCTTAAAGAGAAATATGTTATGGAGATTTTCTCTGGCGGGAAGATAGTAGTGTTTGATTACGGAAAAAGGGATGTCTGGGCGAACTTGCCGGCTTTGAATTCCCTCATTGAATACTGTTTTGATTTCTTGAGGAAAAATTTCACGTACGACTTCCTGGGCCTTTTTTTCCCGAGTGAATAAGTTCGTGGATAAGGTTAAACTCAGTATAAGTCCCAAAAGGAACACGGGGACTATTAGATTCTTAATCTTCATCTTTCCTCCTCAAATTTCACCTTATTGGCTAAAATTCTAAGTTTGAAGTACCAGTGTTTTTTAAAATATTATTGCGAACGATCTCAGGGAGCGTGGCAATCGCGACTGGCATTTGTTATCTTAAAGGAAGTATCTTTCCTTCTTGATGAACACTAATTATACCCAATTCAGATCTTTTTTTCTACTGAAATTTTAATATCTTAGTTACCTTTTCTGATATTTCAAAACGGCCCTTTGATGCTCTCTAAAAGTGCGGCTGAAGTGATGACTTCCATCGTTTTTGGAGACAAAATAGAGGTAGTTCACATCTGCTGGATAGAGAGCCGCTTCAAGGGATTCTCGCCCAGGATTGCAGATCGGGCTTGGAGGGAGGCCTGGATAAAGGTAGGTATTATATTTAGAGTCCAGTTTTAAATCTTTGGTTCGGAGACGGTCTTTGAACCGTCCTTCTTGTTTGAGGACGTAGATTATAGTGGGGTCGCAATCGAGTTTCATTCTCCTCTTCAGGCGATTATGGAATACGGCTGAGACAAGCGTTCTTTCTTCTGGAACAGAAGTTTCCTTTTCAATCAAGGAAGCAAGGATGACGACTCCTCTTATGGTCATTCCTGTTTTACTGGCCCTCTGTCGCCATTCCTGGTTGAAGGTCTGCTGAAACTGGGATAGCATTGTCATAATGATTGTTTTTGCAGGAGTTTCTCTCGGAAAATGATATGTTTCAGGAAGGAGGTATCCTTCGAGACTGGAGGCTTCCTTATCCAAAGGTAAAATGATCTCCTTCTGGGCGGAAACTTCCAGAAAATCTTCTTTGTCAACAAAGTGAAGGGATTCAAGCAAAGATGCGATTTCTTTTATTGTCAATCCTTCAGGTATAGTTAAAGAGTGGAGATAGACTCTTCCCTCTGTGATAGTCTGGAGGATTTCTTTTGTGGAGAGGGGGAGTGAGAATAGATATTCGCCAGCCTTGAGAGTTTTGGATGAGAAAAAAAATTTATATCCCAGAAGAAACGGCCATTTTTTTTTGATAATCCCTGCTTCCTTGAGCCTCTGGGCAATGTTTTCAGCTCCTTTTCCTTTCTCTACATCGAACAAAATTTTCTCTTTCGTAATCTTGGGAGTTGCATGAAATTCCATGGAGAACCAGGTAGAAAAGAAAAGGACGACTACTATTGCCAAGATGAGGCTAGTCTTAATGATTTTAATGGCCATGCGGTTTTTTTCTTTTGCTTTCCAGGTAGCTGGAGAGGATGATGGTTGCAGAGATCTGGTCTTTTAAATTCTTTTTCTTTTTTTGTTTCATTTTTTGTTGACTGAGGATTTTAAGGGCCTGTTTGGTAGTCAGTCGCTCATCCCAAAAGACGATAGGAAGATTCAGTGTTTTTTGAAGCCACTCAGCAAATTCCTTGGTTTTATCAACCCTCTGACCCTGGCTTCCATCCAATCTTAGAGGGAGGCCAATGACAATTTCACTGATTTCGTATTTGGAGACAAGTTCCTTAAAATATTTTTTATCTTCTTTCTTGTTTTTTTTCTCATAATGGCCCAGGGATTGAGCGGTGAAACACAGCTTATCACTTATGGCAAGCCCGATTCTTTTATCGCCAAAATCTATTCCCAAAACTCTCATGGAATGAATTTTTCTTCGCCTCTTTTTTTCCTCTTTTGCCTTTCGAGCCCCAGTTGGATAAGCTTTTCGAGAAGACGAGGAAAGGGGAGGCCACTGACTTCCCAGAGTTTCGGATACATGCTGATTTCTGTAAAGCCAGGAATGGTGTTGAGTTCGCTGATGTAAATTTTATTTATCTTTTCATTCAGGAGGAAGTCCACCCTTGCCATTCCCGAGCAGCCGATCGCTTTGTATGCTTCGATGGAAAGATGTTGAACCTTTTTGATAATCCAAGAAGAAAGCTTTGCAGGAATTTCGAAGGTTGTCTTGCCTTCAATATATTTATCTCTGTAATCATAAAATTCTCTGAAGGGGATGAGTTCACCGGGAAGCGAAGCTTTGGGGTTTTCGTTCCCCAATACGCTGCATTCCAGCTCACGCCCTTCGATTCCCTCTTCTACCAGGATTTTTCGGTCATAGAGGAGGGCGGTCCGGATTGCGGCGGGGAGTCGGGAATAATTATTGACTTTCGTGATGCCTACACTTGAGCCGAGATTGGCCGGTTTGACAAAAATGGGAAGGAGGAGTTCTTTTTTAATTTTTGAAAGGACTCGATCTTTGGCTTTTTTCCATTCCTCTTCCAGCAGAATCAGATGTTTAAATACAGGCAATTTCTTCCTTTTCAGGATTGTGTTTGTGTATCCAGG
>CAZSPM010000320.1:1988-3402 GCA_964608785.1 uncultured Eubacteriales bacterium | reverse complement strand
AAGAGGTACAGAGCTAGAAGACAGATATGCAAAGAAGCAGGCATAGGGTGTATTGACCTTGCCGGCAACGCCTATCTATCTTATAGAAATATTTTCATAGAAAGAAGCGGGAGACCGAATCCCTTTGCCACTACCCGCGTTTCAAAATCCGTATTTTCACCGAAATCAAGTAGAATCCTGAGGGTCCTTTTATCAGACCCGTCAAAGAAATGGTACGTTGATGAAATGTCACGAGAAGCCGGAATCAGTATAGGATTGACTTCAAGAGTTAAAAAGTCACTCCTTGACAAAGAATGGATCAAGGTAGAGGGAAAAAGATTTTATCTTATAAAACCTGAAGAGGCACTCAATCAGTGGGTTAATAGCTATTCATATAACAAAAACCCTATTTACTCATTTTATACCGGACTTTCAGAAAACAAGCTTGAAGTTGCTATTAATAACGAGTGTGAAAAAAGAGGATACAAATATGGATTGGCGTTATTTTCAGGTGCAAGAAAAACAGCTCCATTTGTACGATTTATGAGATTCTTTTTTTATATGGAAGGCAATATCAAGAATTTTGTCAGCGCACTACAGCTAAAGAAGGTAGAGAGCGGAGCAAATATTACCATCCTTCAACCATATGATGAAGGTGTTTTTTATGGAATGCAGGAAATAGACGATGTTAAAGTAGTCTCTGACATCCAACTTTATCTTGATTTAAAAAGCTATAAAGGCAGGGGCGAAGAGGCAGCTCAGGCTATATTTGAACAAAGGATTAAATCTAAATGGTAAACAAGAGCCAGTATGGAGAGCGTGAGGTCAATGCGTGCAAAGCTGTTCTTTTAGAACTCATTCATCTGCTTGGAGAGATTAAAGACGACATTGTCGTAATTGGTGGATGGACTCCGGCATTTCTTCTGCCTGAATCAGATGTACCACATGTCGGTAGCCTTGATATTGATCTTGCCCTTAACTTCTCAAAAATTTCGGATGATACATATCAGACAATTTTAGGGGCTTTCTTGTCCAGGGGATATGTTCAAGACACACAACAGCCATTCAGATTTTTTAGGACGGTAATGGTTGAAGGAAATACGTCTGTTAATGTCGAAGTGGATTTGATGGCTGGTGAATATGGGGGAACAGGACGAGGACACCGGACACAAGAGATACAGGATGTTCGGGCTAGGAAAGCTAGAGGCTGTGATCTTGCATTTGAATCTCCCATTACCATAACTCTCGAGGGAGAATTGCCTGAAGGGGGCAGAGACAAGGTGAATTTTAAAGTTGCTGGTATTGTTCCGTTTCTTGTAATGAAGGGGATGGCTCTGTATGATCGGATGAAAGAAAAGGACGCTTATGATATCTTTTATTGCATTGATAATTATCCAGGAGGAACACAAAAACTGGCTGAAGAATTTTCCCTTTT
>CAZSPM010000320.1:0-1888 GCA_964608785.1 uncultured Eubacteriales bacterium | reverse complement strand
GCTGAAGAATTTTCCCTTTTCATGAAGAATAATCTCATCACAGAAGGACTCGGTAAAATAAAAGCAAAATTTAATTCAGTTGAGCATGTAGGGCCTAAATGGGTGGCAGATTTTCTTGAAATAAAAGAAGGAGAAGATCGCGAAATAATAATTCGGCATGCATATGAGAAGATTGCAGATCTGCTTGATACACTAAAAATTTCCGAGTGGCAAGAAAATAAAAAATGATAAGGGAAATGCGGGAAAGCGGGAAAAGCAAGAAAAGCGGGAAAGGGATAGTAAGCATATTCCGAGGCTTAGCCTCGGAATAATAGGGCGCTACTGCCATTTCCCAACCACAGGAAGCTCAAGATACCTCATCCTGCCTTTGCCGTCATGCTCTCATCTTTCAAAGAGCCAAATCCTGCCGGGCATCATACAAAAGATCAATCTGCTGTTCATATTACGAGGAAAGATACAATGCAATATTAAAGTGTGATCTTAATATTGCATTAATCGGTGTGTGCTGATATACTGATTTCATATGAAGTATATCCATCGTGACATTGAAAAGAAAGTAAAACATCTGGCCCGGACATTTCCAGGCCTTGCCATCACCGGCCCACGTCAGTCGGGCAAATCTACCCTTCTTTTATACACACTGAAAGAATATAATTATGTAACCCTCGACGATCCGCGTGTAAGAGAGCAGGCGCTGTCAGACCCGCTTTTTTTTCTCAGCACTATCGGTAAGAAAGCAATAATTGATGAGATCCAGCATGCGCCCGGGATACTGTCCTATATCAAGATGGATATCGACAAAAACAGAGGCAAAAAAGGGATATACATCTTTACCGGGTCTCAGCAGTTTAACATGATAAAGGACCTCGGCGATTCCCTTGCAGGCAGGATAGCGCTGCTTGATCTCCTGCCTTTTTCTCTTGGTGAAAAGCGGAAAGCTGTGAAGATGAAAGATTCACTTGACTGTTTTGTTCATGCAGCGCTTACCGGATCTTATCCCGAACTTGTTGTGAATCGTTCTTTAGACATTCAGGCGTGGTATGGCTCATACATTCAGACCTATCTGGAGCGCGATGTAAGGAGCATATATAACATTGGAAGTCTGAGAGATTTTCAGCAGTTTATACGTCTCCTTGCAGGGCGGTGTGCCCAGCTTCTGAATCTTTCCGGGTTTGCAAAAGCCATTGGTGTGAGCATACCGACAATTAAAAACTGGCTCTCGATTCTGGAGGCAAGCAGAATAATCTATCTCCTGCCGCCGTACTATAATAACCTTGGAAAAAGGATCACCAAATCTCCAAAGATTTATTTTGTGGATACAGGGCTGGTCTGCTATTTTACAGGCATCAGGGACAGAGCGCACCTGTTGCAGGGACCCATGGCAGGAGCACTGTTTGAGAACTTCTGCGTACAGGAGATCATGAAATGTTTTATGAATGCCGGGAAGAGACCGGCCCTTTATTTTCTGAGAACTGGAAATAACCTCGAGGTAGACCTTCTCATAGAGGCAGAGGCGCGGACATTAATACCAGTAGAGATTAAATTAAGCAAAACCCCATCAGCGAAAATGGGGTCGAATATCAGCCGGTTCAGGGCGTTGTTTGAGGCCCTTGACATACAGCATGGCCTGATTCTTTCATTAACAGATAAAGGTATCCCGCTGAGTAGAGATCTTACAGCAGTCTCACTTGATGATTTGCTGCAGAAATTGAATAAGCTTATTTAAGATCCAGCGAGAAAAGCGAGAAAAGCGGGAAAAGCGAGAAAAAAGGACTCAGAGCTAAGCCCTAAGTCCTTGATTTTAAATGGTAGCGGGGGACGGATTTGAACCGCCGACCTTCGGGTTATGAGCCCGACGAGCTACCGGACTGCTCCACCCCGCGAACCG
>CAZSPM010000319.1:0-3410 GCA_964608785.1 uncultured Eubacteriales bacterium | reverse complement strand
TCAACAACCCCCACAGGAAGGATTCCTGTAAGTCCAGCTGTGATATCTGGATAATCATTTAAGACTTCATCGACTATCTCTTGGACAGCATCCACCCCATCAACCATTTTGCCAGCATCCCACATCGTAAAATTGGGAATGACATTGGCGACGAGAGTTGTCTTGTCATAGGAGAGAATATAGTGTTCTCCAATAAGCAGCCCATCAACAGCTTGATGAGCCGCATTTTGAGAATCATGCCAAAGAGGCTCTTCTGGCGCATTATCAACATAGAGCTCCACGGCAGCTATGAAGTTTTCTAATCCGTCCAGCAACATGAAAGCCTGATCCTCTTTTTCTCTTGTTGAAAGAGACTCCTCACGCCCGACGTACTCCTTTTCCAGACTGTTGTTGATGTTTGTCACCAGAGGAGCAAGATTTGCATTCTTGTAGACATCTTTCATGTTTTCAAGGTCATCGGCTTTGATAAGCATCAGTCCATGCTGTTTGAGAAAATCAACTTCCTGTTTGTAATCTACTCTTTTGATAAAAAGCGAATCGTCTTTTGGATCAACTAATAATTTAATTTTGGGAACAACTTCTTCAGCAAAACTCTTTATTCGTTCCTCTTTTCCCTCCACTACAAGAACTATGCTTGTGGCAGAGGCAAATTCATCGATTATTTTGTTAAATTGAATCGTCCTTCTATCCTTGGAGGGCAAAAGATCAGACCAGCGCATGGTCACCTTAAAATGGGCGGCAAAATACCCAAAAATGACTGTCAAAACAGCGACTATTATCAACATCCTCCATGGACGAAGGGCATGAAACTTCGCTAGGCTTTTAAGGATTTTTTCTCGCACAGTTCCTTTCCTAATCCTAATATACTCAGCTTAAAGAGATTTGTCACCTTTGGGGTCAGGCTTCAATAACTCGTCATTCCCGTGTAAACGGGAATCCAGAGTACAGTAGAATATCGTCATTCCTGCGTAAGCAGGAGGATACATCAATACTTCTGCCATTCCTGTGCAACCTTCTATACAGCAGGGTCAAAAAAAATGTCATTCCTGCGTAAGCAGGAATCCAGAAAGTGGATAGTCATGGATTCCCCTTTACACGGGAATGACAAGCCACGCAGGAATGACAGAATGCGTTCTCTTATTTCTGGATTCCCTCTTACGAGGGAATGACGAAGAGGAATAATGTCTTCCTTCTACTTTCTGGATTCCCGTTTACACGGGAATGACAAGCCACGCAGGAATGACAGAAGGTCTGACCCCATTGGATTTATTCTATCCCCACTTTTTGTCATAGAGCCACAGTGAAGTTGACACCCTGGCCGTTTATGCATAGAATTAGATTTAAGGAAGCAGGAGGCTTCAAAGAATATGGCTTTCATTAATCATGTGACAAAGAATTTGGCTATAAAAGTTGTATACTATGGGCCTGGTTTAAGCGGGAAAACAACAAACCTCCGTTATCTTTATTTCAAGCTAGATCCATCTTCGCGCGGAGACTTAATTTGTATGGAGACTGATACAGAAAGGACATTTTTCTTTGATCTGCTTCCCATAAAGGCGGGCCTGATCGGGGATTTTAGAATTCATATCCAGCTTATGACTGTGCCTGGTCAGGTTTTTTATGAGGCTTCAAGAAAAAGCGTGCTCAGGAAGGCAGATGGGCTTGTCTTTATCGCTGACTCCCAGATTCCTCTTCTCGATGCAAATTTGGAAAGCTTTGATGGCATGAGGAAGAATTTGTTGGATTATGATATGGATTTGAATCTTATGCCCTTAGTTTTCCAATACAATAAACGGGATCTGGACAGTCTTATTCCAGTGGAAACCTTCAACAATCTCCTCAATCCCAACGGACTTCCTTATATGGAAGCCTCAGCAATAAACGGAGTCGGAGTTATTGAAACACTGAGGGAAATTGTCAAATTAACGATTCCTCCTGTCAGCAAAAAGGTATTTGAGGGAGAGAAAGAGGAGGCCGAAGAAAAAGAAGAAGAACGTAAAGAAAAGAAAGAAGTCGAATTTGCTTTTTCAAAGAAAGTTACTCCCGTGACTTTAAAAAAGTTAAAAATTGAATCTCAAGATGACATTGAAGAAGAGATAGATAAGTTAACCAAGGAATTTACAGAAGAGCCCGAAGAGTAATCACCTTTTAACCCTTATCATATCTGACCCACCTTAAATGAAGAGTGCAGGGGATTAATTCATTAAACCCACCTTTAAAATGTGGGCCTGGTGAATCAAGCCCCAAATTTTTTTAGGTATTTTTGATATTTTCTCCCGAATTTTCTCGTCCTTATCAGTTGAAGGATGATGCTGTCTAAAATTCGAAGCGCTTCTTTAATCGGAATCGATGCTTATGTAGTGGATGTAGAAGTCGATATTTCTTTTGGGATTCCTGGTTTCATCACTGTGGGTTTGCCTGACACAGCAGTCAGGGAAAGTAAAGAGAGGGTGAGAGCCGCATTGAGGAATTGTGGCTATAAGTTTCCTTCGCGAAAAATCACAATAAATTTAGCTCCAGCTGACAGGAGAAAGGAAGGATCAGCCTTTGACCTTCCTATTTCACTTGGAATTCTTGCGAGTTTGGATATTTTTCCTCATGAGAGATTAAAAGATTATCTGTTCCTTGGAGAACTTGCCTTGGATGGACGGCTAAAGCCTGGGAAGGGAATTCTTTCCTCGACAGTCCTTGCCAGAAAGAACGATTTAAAGGGGATCGTCATTCCGAGGGAGAACGAGAAGGAGGCAGCTTTGGTTGAGGGTATAAATATTTATGGACTGGAAAATTTAGATCAAGTTATCAAGCTTCTTAGGGATCCTGAAAATGTCGCTCCGTGCAGATATTCCCTCCATGAACTCTTGCCTCGACCCGACTATGATGTCGATCTTAGGGAAGTGAAAGGCCAGCAGCATGTCAAACGGGCATTGGAAGTCGCTGCCGCTGGTTCTCATAATGTTCTTCTAATCGGTCCTCCAGGATCGGGAAAAACCATGCTTGCCAGAAGATTGCCGTCCATAATGCCAATGATGACTTTTGACGAAATGATAGATGTTACCCAGGTCTACAGCGCAGCCGGGCTTTTAAAAGATGTGGAAGCTGTTGGCGTGAGGCCGTTTCGGGCTCCGCATCACACAATTTCAGATGCGGGCTTAATCGGGGGAGGGACTATTCCTAAACCAGGGGAGGTCAGTCTAGCTCACCGTGGTGTTTTATTCCTGGATGAATTACCCGAGTTCAAAAGGCGTGTGCTTGAAGGTTTGAGGCAGCCCCTTGAAGATGGAATGGTAATTATTTCCCGCGCGTCGATGTCCGTTGCTTTCCCTTCTTCATTCATGCTGGTGGCTGCTATGAATCCGTGTGAAGATGTCTATCATGGCTTTCACTCGTCTGATAGGGAGTGTACAGACGGT
>CAZSPM010000318.1:0-3423 GCA_964608785.1 uncultured Eubacteriales bacterium | reverse complement strand
AATTAGTTCTCGTGACTGGGATTGGTTGCCATGGAAGGCTGAATAACTATTTTAAAGCCTATGGATTTCATTCCCTCCATGGACGGACATTGCCTATCGCCTCAGGAGTAAAGCTTTCCAATCCTCGCCTGCACGTAGTAGGGGTCAGTGGAGATGGTGATGCTTATTCTATCGGATTAGGACATTTTATTCATACAGTAAGACGAAATATCAATATCACCTATCTGGTTGTGGACAACAGGCTCTATGCCTTGACTCAAGGTCAGACTTCTCCGACCAGTCATATGGGCTATGTTTCTGTTTCGACTCCAGAAGGATCGAAAGAACTCCCTCTCAACGGTCCTCAACTGGCTCTGGCTTCAGGAGGAACATTCATTGCCCGAGGATTTTCAGGAGATCCGAATCAATTAGCTTCTCTTATCGAAAAAGGGATAAAGCATGAAGGATTTGCATTGATCGAGGTTTTAAGTCCCTGTGTGACTCATAACAAAATTATTACATACATGTGGTTCAAAGAGAATATTTACAAACTGAATGAAGATTCAAGTTTTGATCCAACAAACAAGATGCAGGCATGGGAAAGGCTGACGAGCAAAGAGAATATTCCTGTAGGATTAATCTATGTTGAGAAAAAGCCTTCGTATGAGTCCTTGGTTTTACCGGATAAAGAAAAACCTCTTGTCTTCAGTGATTTAGAAGTCGATGAATCAAGATTAAAGAAAATCATGGACATGTTTCAGTGAAACAATCTAAATTTAACTTAACTTGTTAATGAATAGGAGGATATTTGATGAAAGAAAAAGTTGAAAAAGTCCTGGATAAAATACGCCCATCACTTATGGCGGATGGAGGAAATGTGGAACTCGTGGAAGTTGATGGTGATGTGGTTAAAGTTAAACTGACAGGAGCATGTGGCGGGTGCCCCATGTCTCAGATGACCTTGAAAATGGGCATTGAAAGGCTCTTGAAAAAAGAGATACCAGAGGTCAAAGAAGTCGTAGCCGTATGATGGTTGAAAAAAGCTGTCCATCAGGCTGGCTGATTCGTCAGCACACGAATTTGCCCCATTGGTACCATTTATTATTAGCGAAGGCCAGTGGGAGAAAAAACCGTTTGAAGGCTGAGCGGGCACGGTTTCTCTCCAGAGGAGAGGAGAGTGAAGCCTGAAACCGAGCGGCATTTTCCTCGCTGGGGAAAAAGCCGCGTGTTTTTGAATCCACTGGTCGAGCTCTCCTGCGGGGGCATTCCTTATCAGCCAGCCTGATGGCCTTATAGATACACAACGGAAAATAAGATGCTTACCTGACCAGCTTGATTTTTGAGGATTTATTCTATGAAGATTAAATAGGAGAAGAAATGAAAAAGGTTTACTTGGATCATATAGCTGCCACTCCTCTTCATTCACTGGCTTTTGAGGCCATGCTTCCTTATTTGAAGGATAATTTCGGCAATCCTCAAAGCCTCCATTCCACAGGCCAGGAAGCTTTAAATGCTGTGGAGGAAGCTAGAGAAAGGGTGGCTCAGCTTATTCACTCCAAACCAGAGGAAATATTTTTTACCTCAAGCGGTTCAGAATCCAACAATTTCGCTTTGAAGGGTCTCGCTTTTGCCCAGCATAACCGAGGAACACACTTGGTTCTTTCAGCGATTGAACATCAATCTATTCTTCATTCCACAAAAAATTTGGAAAAATACGGTTTCACTCATACTCTGGTTCCTGTGGATAAATGGGGGATGGTTGATCCTGGCGAGGTCCGAAAAGCTATCACTGAAGAAACCATGCTCGTCTCTGTAATGTTGGCTAACAGCGAGGTCGGTACGATAGAACCAATCGGAGAGATTGCGGAGATTTGCCGTTCCCGAGATGTTCTCTTTCATACAGATGCAGTAGCCGCGGTCGGGAATATTCCCGTGGATGTGAATGAGTTGGGAGTGGACGCTTTGAGCCTTGCGGGAAATCAATTTTATGGCCCCAAGGGCAGCGCAGCCTTGTTTTTAAGAAAAAAAACGAGAATCCTTCCTTTCATTGATGGCGGTATCCAGGAAGGGGGGAGAAGAGCCGGAACAGAAGATGTGGCCGGTATCGTGGGCTTGGGAAAAGCGGCAGAGATTGCCGAGAAAGAGATGGCAAGTCGTATTGAAAAGACAGAGCTGTTAAGGAATACGCTTATAAAGGGACTTCCTCAAAGAGTGGAACATGTGATCCTCACTGGACATCCTGAAAAAAGACTTCCCCATCATGCCAGTTTCTGTATCGAGTTTATAGAAGGCGAGGCAATGCTCTTGAACCTGGATATGCAGGGTATTGCTGCCTCGAGTGGTTCTGCCTGTACCTCGAAAGCATTGAAAGCCTCTCATGTTCTTCTAGCAATGGGTATAGATCATGCTCTAGCGCAAGGCTCTCTTGTCTTCAGTTTGATCGAAGAAACGGCTTCAGAAGATATTGATCATCTCCTTGAAGTCTTTCCTCCAATAATTGAGAGATTGAGAAAACTGAGTCCCTTATACACAAAATATTTAGAGGAGAGGAAATAATGATTTACAGCGAAAAAGTTATGGAGCATTTTCAAAACCCCAGAAATGTGGGAACAATAGGAGATGCAGATGGAGTCGGAAAAGTGGGCAACCCTGTTTGCGGTGACATGATGGCTTTTTATATTAAGGTTAAAGACAACCGTCTTGCAGATATTAAATTTCAAACTTTTGGCTGTGGGGCTGCCATCGCAGTCTCCTCAATGGTCAGTGAGATGGCCATGGGGAAAACATTGGAAGAGGCAATGAAAATCACCAATAAAAATGTCGCTGAGGAGTTGGGTGGTTTACCCAAGAACAAGCTTCATTGTTCAAACCTCGGAGCTGATGCGCTCCACAAGGCCATTGAAAATTACAAAGAGAAAAAGGAAGTTATAGAAAAACCAGCACTAGCAGAAAGAGTTGTGAGTGAAAAGTGTTATTGTCCTTATTGTGATGGCCCCCTCGAAGACTTGGAAGATGTCTGTAATTCGTGCCAGGCTGAACTCGAGGAATGTCCTGAATGCGGGAAGCCCTCCAAGAAGGACGATGAAAAATGCCTGCATTGTGGGGCTACAAAAGTTAGGACCTAAATTCTGTTGATTTGAAATATTGTCATTCAAAAGGGAAAAGCGGACAGAAGATAAGGAGAGGAAAAAGGGATGCACGCCAATGTGAAAATCGACTGCTTCGGATTGTTGTGTCCTCTTCCGATTATCGAAGTTGCAAAGAAGATCAAAGAGATGAATGTCGGTGAGGTTCTGGAAGTCATCTCTACTGATAAGGGAATCAAAGAGGATATGCCTGCCTGGTGTAGACAGACAGGACAGGAATATCTTGGTTTGGAGGAAGAGGGCGAGATTATGAAAGTATATGTCAAAAAAAAGAGGCTGTCCGAAAAGGGCAGCCTTT
>CAZSPM010000317.1:0-3437 GCA_964608785.1 uncultured Eubacteriales bacterium | reverse complement strand
TTGCAGAAATTCTTCTCAGAGCTATAAAAGTCGCCCATAAATTCATTCCCAACTGGGGATTCGCCATCATGATCCTGACTCTCCTTACAAAAATTGTCTTTTTCCCTTTAACCTACAGCAGCACACGCTCCATGGCCAAAATGCAGGAGATTCAGCCCAAGATCAAAGCCCTCAGAGCCAAATACAAAAAAGCCAAACAGGACATCGCCCAGCGGCGCAAGATGAACGAAGAAATCATGAAGCTCTACAAGGAACATGGCGTCAATCCGGCTGGAGGATGTCTGCCCATTCTGATCCAGCTGCCGATCTTCTGGGGGTTTTTCCAAATCTTGCGCACATCCATTGAATTCAGGCATAGCCCTTTTATTTTCTGGATAAGTGACCTCTCAGTGAAGGACCCCTTTTACGTAACCCCTATCCTGATGGGCATCACCCAGTTCATTTACCAAAAAATGACACCCACCACTGGCGATCCCACCCAAGCGAGGATGATGCTGATCATGCCTGTTATCATGACCATTTTCTTCATGAACTTTCAAAGCGGCCTTGTCCTTTATTGGCTGACTAACAACGTGATTCAAATCGGACAGCAATACATCATGAATCGTATGAGGAAAAAGAAAAAGAGAGAATTACATGGAAAACGAAGAAAAAAATAGCCAACAGCAAGAATTCAAGGGGAAAAATTTAGAAGAGGCTATCGGTTCTGCCGAACACGTTCTCAAGCTCCCCCGGGCTCAGATAAACTACGAAATCGTCACCGAGAAAACTAAGCTTTTTGGCATAAAAAGTAAAGAGATAGTGATCCGCGCTTGGCCTAAAGAGAGGTCAGAGGAAAATCCTGTTGCTGATTTTCTTGATAAACTGCTATCCCACTACCCCCTTGAACTAGGATACCAAATAAAGAAAAAAAACGACATGATCTTACTCATTTTTGAAGGTAATGATAAGCATCTCCTTCTCCGGAAGGATGGCTCACTTCTCCTGGCTTTTCAACACCTTCTCAATAAAGTTTCCCCCAATAAAGTCCAGGCTGACTGTGAATTCTACAGAAAAAGGAAGGAAAGGGAATTAAAAGAATACGGTCAACAGATTGCTCGCCAGGTATCAAAGACCGGCAAGGAAGAAATCCTTGATATGATGAATCCTTACGAGAGAAGGATCGTCCATTTGGCTGTGAATCAGGTTCCTGGAATCACCAGCGAAAGTATAGACGAAGGATTTTTAAAGAGAGTCAAGATCTATCCCAAAAAGGACGAAACCGAATAAAAAGGGGGACGAACCGTTCCCTTTCCTTTTTATGCTTCCCGATTTATCATATAGAAGTTATGCTTGAAGACACTATCATTGCCATATCCACACCTATTGGCTACGGTGCAATTGGTATCGTACGCCTAAGTGGAGACAAGTCTCTTCCAATAGCCAAAAAAATATTTAAGCCCAAGAAAAAAAATATAAAGATTCCACCCCTTCGCTCCATCCTAGGAAATCTTTATCACTTTGAGCAAAAAGGTTTTTTCGAAGAAGCTTATCTGACATATTTCCCTAAGCCCTCTACATACACGAGAGAAGATATAGTAGAAATCAGTTGTCATGGAAGCCCTGTTACTCTCGAAGAGATTGTCCGCCTAGGAATAAAGGCGGGAGCAAGGATGGCCAATCCTGGCGAATTCACTCTCCGTGCATATTTAAGAGGAAGAATCGATATTCTCCAGGCTGAAGCCATCAATGATCTAATACAAGCCTCAACATTTAAACAAGCAAAAATATCCTTCAATCAAATTGAGGGAAAGCTTTCTCAAAAAATCGCCTTTTTCCGCGGCCAAATCATCCAGCTTCTCTCTCAAATTGAAGCCAGTATTGAATTTCCAGATGAAAATCTGCAAATTTCGACAAAAAAAATAACAAAAACGGTTGAAAATATTACGAGATCCATAAAAAAACTCATTGAAAGCTACAACCTGGGAAAAACTCTTGCTGAAGGAGTCACATTAGCCATAACAGGAAGAGCAAACGTAGGAAAATCGACTCTCTTCAATTCCCTTCTGGAGCAAGAGAGAGCTATCATATCCCATTATCCCGGGACTACTCGAGACTATCTGAAAGAAAGCATAAAAATTAAAGACTCCATTTTCACCCTGATAGACATGGCTGGGATAGACAGGCCTGTACACCCCACAGATAAAGAAGCAATCAAAAAAGGAGGAGAATTGGCCGCTCAAGCTGATGGACTCCTTCTTCTCTTTGATAGCTCCCGAAAGGAAAGCTCTGACGACTTCAGATTGATCAATAGATTTAAACACAAAAAGATGCTCTTCCTATTCAACAAAATTGATCTTCCCAGGAAAATAAATGAAGGGAGATTGAAAAGAGAGGAAAAAAATCAACCATTTCTTGAAATTTCTGCTTTAAAAGGAACAAACCTGGATAAACTCAAAGGAATGATCCATAATCATTTTGTCCCTGACCAGAGTCAAGGAGAAGAGGTTATTCTTCACCTGAGGCAAAAGCTCTTGTTTGAAGAAATTCTCAAGCATCTTCTCGAGGGAGAGCGCCTTCTCAAAGGCGGCTATTCTGAAGAAGTCTATGCAGAAGAAATCCGCAAGGCCTTCCCTTTAATCAGTCAACTCACCGGTGAAATTCGAGTGGATCAGATCATGGAAGAAATATTCGGCCAATTTTGTGTAGGAAAATAAGATAACAATGCCTTCTAAAGAAGAATACGATATCATAGTCATAGGAGCAGGCCACGCCGGGTGTGAAGCCGCTTTTGCTACGGCTTCCATGGGTTTTGAAACCTGTCTGGTCACGATCCAGCTCGAAACCATTGCTCAGATGTCATGTAACCCTGCTATTGGAGGTCTCGCCAAGGGCCATCTAGTCCGCGAAATAGATGCTTTGGGGGGGATTATGGGGCTTTTGGCTGATGAAACAGGCATTCAGTTCAGATTATTGAATCAAAGTCGTGGGGGGGCTGTTCAAGCGCCAAGAGCACAATCGGATAAAGCGCTTTACAGGCTAACCATGAAAAATTGGTTGGAAAAAGTCCCCAACTTAACACTTTTTCAAGGAATTGTTACAGGAATCCTTGTTAAAAATAGCCAAGTAAGAGGGATTATGACTCTGGATGGAAACAGACTCCCTGCCAGGACTGTTATTCTTACCCCGGGAACATTCTTGAACGGCCTTATCCACATAGGGCTTCACTCTTATCCTGCAGGAAGGGCCAATGAGCCGGCTAGCCTAGAATTGGGCAAGAATCTAAGAAAATTAAGACTGAAGATGTTCAGACTGAAAACAGGAACACCCATGAGACTCCATAGAGATACCATAGATTGGCAACAATTCACTCCCCAACCAGGCGATAGGAAGCCTGTTCCTTTTTCCTTCCGCACACAAAAAAAACTTGAAAATAAAATTCTCTGCCACATCGGTTA
>CAZSPM010000316.1:0-3449 GCA_964608785.1 uncultured Eubacteriales bacterium | reverse complement strand
CTCTATGAGTATGCTATTCAGCTAATCAAAGCCGGGAAGGCCTATGTCTGCGATTTGAGCGCGGATGAGATTAGAGAATATCGAGGAACCCTGACTGAGCCTGGCAGGGATAGCCCCTATCGCGACCGGGCTGTGGAGGAGAACCTGGATCTTTTTGAACGTATGAGAGCAGGTGAGTTTCCAGACGGTTCACGGGTCCTTCGGGCCAAGATTGATATGGCTCATGGGAATTTAAACATGCGAGACCCGGTGATGTATCGCATTTTAAAGGCCTCCCATCACAGAACTGGAGATAAATGGTGTGTTTATGCGACATACGATTGGGCCCATGGCCAGTCGGATTCGATTGAAGGAATCACCCATTCTATCTGCACATTGGAATTTGAAGGCCACCGCCCGTTGTACGATTGGTTTCTGGAACAACTGGGCATCTTTCATTCCCAGCAGATTGAGTTTGCCCGTCTCAACCTCAGCTTCACCATAATGAGCAAGCGAAAACTGCTGCAATTGGTAGAGGAAGGCATTGTGACGGGGTGGGATGACCCGCGGATGCCGACAATATCAGGTCTGCGGAGACGTGGATTCACGCCTGAATCTATCCGAAATTTCTGTGAACGAATCGGAGTAGCTAAGAGAGAAAGCACGGTAGATATCGCCCTCCTCGAGCACTGTCTCAGAGAAGATCTGAATAAAAGAGCCCAGCGCGTGATGGTCGTCTTGCGTCCTTTGCGTTTGGTCATTGATAACTATCCTGAAGATAAGGAGGAGGAATTGGAAGCCGAGAATAATCCCGAGGATTCTGGCATGGGAACGCGGAAGATTCCTTTCTCTCGAGTTCTCTATGTTGAACGTGAGGATTTCCGCGAAGACCCGCCGAAAAAGTGGTTCCGTTTAGCTCCTGGCCGTGAGGTGAGGCTGAAACATGCTTATTATGTTAAATGCGTGAATGTTGTGAGGGATGAGAAAACAGGGGAAGTGGTTGAGTTGCACTGCACCTATGATCCGGAGACGAGGGGTGGTTGGTCAAAAAACGGACGCATGGTAAAAGGAACGTTGCATTGGGTCTCGGCTCCTCATTCGGTCGAAGCTAAAGTGCGGCTCTATGACCACCTTTTTACAAAACCAGACCCTGCAGATATAGAGGAAGGAGAGAACTTTAAAGACTATTTGAATCCCCAACCTTTAGAGACATTGACCGCTTGCCGGGCTGAACCAGGCCTCAAAGAGGCAAAACCAGGGAGTCGTTTCCAGTTCTTGAGGCAGGGCTATTTCTGTGTCGATCCCGATTCTTCTCCTGACTTACTCGTATTCAATCGCACGACATCTCTTCGCGATACTTGGGCCAGGATCGAGAAAGCACTGAAAAGCACATAAATAAATCTAAAATTGGAAAAAGTCAGCCGTTTAAACTCAGTCATCGAGGCAATTAATTCTTCCCCTTTCCGTGTGAATAAGATTTTTATACAAAAGGATACAAAAAAGAGTAGGATTACAGAAGTCATCAGGGCCGCAAAAGCCAACCATGTTCCCTTTCTCTTCGTTCCCAGGCGGACACTCGACAATATGGATAGAAACCATCAGGGTGTTATTGCCCTTTTATCGGCTAAAAAGCTCGCATCACTCGAGTTGATAATGGATTCTTCGAAGCTTCCCTTCCTCGTCTTGCTGGATGGTGTAGAAGATCCCCAGAATCTGGGTGCGATCATCCGTAGTGCCGAAGGAGCTGGAGTGGATGGGATTGTTATTCCCGAAAGGAGATCCGTAGGTTTGACGGATGTGGTTTCCTCAGTGTCAGCAGGAGCCCTGGAACATGTGGAAATCGCCCGAGTCAAGAATTTAGTAAGGACGATGGATGACTTAAGAAAGAGAGACATATGGCTTGTAGGGGCTGAAGGTGGAAGTAAAGAGTATTGGTATGAATTTGACTATACACTCCCTGTCGGTTTAGTCCTGGGCTCTGAAGGGAAGGGATTGCGCCCACTCATAAGTAAAAAATGTGATAAAATTCTCTCTATTCCTCTCCTTGGCAACATATCTTCCCTCAATGTGGCTGCCGCAGCCTCGATTTTCTTTTATGAGGTTGTCCGGCAAAGAAATCCTTGGAAGAATGAATAAAATAAGAGCAGAAATAGTATATCAAGAGAGTGAGAAAGAAAGATGCCTGAGGAGACTGCATTGGAAAGAGAGCTGGTTTTCCAGAATTTTGAGTTTCCGATGAAAAAAGAAAGAGTCCATTCAGAAAGAGAAATACTGGAGCTAGTAAAGAAGGGACGTAAAGAAGCCTACCAGGAGATTGTGAGCCGTTATATGAAAACGGCCTATTATATCGCCTTGGGCTTTGTCCATAATCAACAGGATGCTCTGGATATCTCTCAGGAGGCTTTTATAAAAGCTTTTCGGAGAATAAAGAGCTTTGACGAAGAAAAGCCATTTTTTCCCTGGTTCTACAAGCTCATGAAAAACCTTTGTATAGACCATCTCAAGCGGACGAGCCGTATGAGAGAGATTCCTATTGATGGAATTCAGGTTCTTGATGAAGAGAAAGAAGACAGAGAGATGAAAAAAGCTCTCTGGAAAGGAATAGAAGAGCTATCTTTTGAGCAGAGAGAGGTCATTATTCTCCGCTACTTTCGCGAGTTCTCTTATCAGGAGATTGCTGAGATTATCGATAAGCCCATAGGAACAGTGATGTCCTCACTCTATTACGCCAAGAAAAGGCTCAAGGAGATTGCAGGAAAATATTTAGGGTTTGAATAAAGGCGTGAGAGGGAGATTGTTATGGACCATCAAAAGATAAAAGAGCTCATTTCTTCATACCATGATAAAGAACTGGATGAGGAGAAAAAAAAACAAGTTGAGGAACATCTCGAGGAATGTCCAGAATGCCGAAGAGAATTTGAAGAAATGGGGAAATTCGAGGAGGTCATGAGTAAGATGGAGCTTAAAAAACCCGCTAGTGAAGTATGGCAAGTTTATTGGGCCTCAATCTATAATCGCATGGAAAGAAGAATCGGCTGGATTTTACTCTCTATTGGTGCTATGATTCTTATCTTTTTCGGCGGTTATAAAATGGTAGAAGGGATTATCCAAGATCCTAATACCTCGGTTCTGTTAAAGATCGGAATTCTCACTTTAATGGCAGGAATTGTCGTTTTGCTAGTTTCTTTGATAAGGGAGCAATTTTTTGTCCGAAAAAGGGAGAGGTACAAGGAGGTTGAGAAATGATTCTGGTAACAACAGATTTTGTTCCCGGAAAGACCATTAAAAAGAACTTGGGCCTTGTTAAAGGAAGTACCATTAGAGCGCGGCACCTAGGACGAGACATTCTGGCTTTCCTCAGGAATATCGTTGGGGGAGAAATCAGGGATTACACAAAGATGATGGGCGAATCCAGGGAACAAGCCATTGACCGCATGGTGGAAGAAGCCGAAAGCCTTGGGGCCAATGCC
>CAZSPM010000315.1:0-3462 GCA_964608785.1 uncultured Eubacteriales bacterium | reverse complement strand
TTGGAATAGATTGTAGGTAACATGATTCATCAAGCCCACCTTTAATAAAGGAGATTACCGGAGAGCTGAGGAACAGAGAAATGGAAAAAATTAGAATTAGACTTCAATCCTTTGATCATCGGCTTTTGGACCAATCTGTTAAAGATATAGTCGTCAAAGCCAAGAGAACAGGAGCCAGTGTCTCTGGTCCCATTCCGCTCCCGACCAAAATTCATAGATTTTGTGTTCTTCGTTCTCCTCACGTGGATAAGAAATCAAGAGAGCACTTTGAGATGAGAATCCATAAGAGACTGATTGATATAAGCGAGTACAATAACGAGACCATCGAGGAACTGCAGAAGCTGGACCTGCCTGCTGGAATCGATGTGGAGATTCAGGCCTTTGGTGCCGGAGGAGAATAAGCATGGTAGAGGGATTGATCGGAAAGAAAATCGGGATAAGCCGAACCTTTGATGATGAAGGGAACGTTGTTCCCGTCACTGTTATAAAGGCCGGTCCCTGTACTGTTGTTCAGAAGAAATCAAGAGAAAAGGATGGTTATTCGGCTATTCAACTGGGTTTTGTGGAAGAAAAGGATTTAAAGCGACCCACAAAACCCCAAATAGGTCATTTTGAGAAATCCGGTCTCCCTCCGACGAAAATCCTGCGAGAGTTTCGATTTGATGAACGAGGAAAGATTAAGGAAGGAGATCAGTTTTTTGTGGATATTTTTGAAGCAGGAGAGAAAGTCCATATCGTTGGAACAAGCAAAGGAAAAGGCTTTGCAGGCGTTGTGAAACGATGGGGCTTTCATGGTGGCAAAGCGACTCATGGTTCTATGTTTCACAGGGCCCCTGGATCTGTTGGAGCCTCTGCCTTTCCTTCGCGGGTTGTAAAAGGGAAAAAACTCCCTGGTCACATGGGGAACGAGAGAGTGACAGTAAGAAACCTTACAGTCGTTCAGGCAGATAAGGATAATAACCTTCTGGTAGTCAAAGGAGCTGTCCCTGGAGCAAACGGAGGCTATCTTTTAATAAAAAAAGCCAGTTTTCATCTTGATATTTTATCTGAACCTGAACAGCCCAAAGCCGAGCAACCTGAGCCTGAGAAGACTGAAGCTAAGCAGCCTAAGCCTGAGGAATCCAAAACCGAACAACCGAAGCAAGAACGTCCTAAAAAAGCTGAAAAACGAGAACAGCCAGAACCAGAGAAAACTAAGGCCGAGCAACCCGAGCCTGAACAATCGAAGCCTGAGGAGCCAAAACCTGAGCAATCAAAACCTGAAAAACCTGAGCCAGAGCCTCCTCAACCTGAAATTCCAAAAGAAGAAAAGAAAGAGTAAAAGATGAGCAAAATTCAAGTCCTAGACCGAAGCGGGAAGAAGACAACAGATATTGCTTTACCCAAGGATATTTTTTCCTATCCTGTTAACGAGCATCTTATTTATGAGGCTGTTGTTAACCTCCGCGCGAATCAAAGACGAGGAACGGCCTCCACAAAGACAAGAAATGAGGTGAGAGGAGGAGGACGCAAGCCTTGGAGGCAGAAAGGAACAGGAAGAGCGAGAGCGGGGAGTATCCGCTCGCCCCTCTGGAGAAAGGGAGGAGTCACCTTTGGCCCTAAGCCCAGGAGCTATTATTATGATCTTCCGAAGAAGGCAAAGAAAAACGCATTAAAATCAGCCTTGTCTATGAAATATGCAGAAAATCAGATGTTTGTGCTGGATAAATTAGATTTTAAAGAACCCAAGACTAAAGAAGGGATGAAGTTCATAGAGAAGCTTAATCTGGATTCCGCTTTGATCGTGGAAAATCATCAAAACAAAAATCTGTTTCTCTCTTTGCGGAATATTCCCAATGTCAAAGCCGTTGATTATACTCAAATCACCGTATATGATGTTTTAAACTATAAATGGCTCGTTTTAACAAAGAAAGCCTTTGAATCCTTGATGGAGAGATTGCAGTGATAAGGGATCCATATAAGGTTATTTTAAGGCCTGTTATTACAGAGAAAAGCACATGGCTAAAGGAAAATAATAGAGAAGTCTGTTTTGAGGTCGATAGGCGTGCGAACAAGGTTGAAATAAAACAGGCTGTGGAATATCTTTTTAAGATAAAAGTAGAAAGTGTACGAGTCCTGAACAAAAGAGGCAAGATGAGAAGAGTTGGTCGGAACGAAGGCCGGCGGAAAGATTGGAAAAAGGCCTATGTGAAGCTTAAAGAGGGCGAGAAAATGATAGAATATTTTGAGGCTGTATAAAATGGGAATTAAAACATACAGACCCACAACCTCAAGCTTACGCCAGAAGACCGGCCTGACTTTTGAGGAATTAACGACCCAGCGTCCATACAAGCCTCTTACTCAGTCTTTTTCCAAATCTGGCGGGAGAAACTCTAGAGGACATATCTCCATCCGTCATCGCGGAGGCGGGCACAAAAAGTTGTACAGGATTATTGACTTCAAGAGAGACAAGATTGATGTGACAGGCGTGGTCGAAACTAGAGAATATGACCCTAACCGCTCTGCTTTCATATCCCTCATAAGGTATAAAGATGGCGAAAGGCGGTATATTCTAGCTCCGTTGGATCTGGAAGTTGGGCAGGTTATTGTTTCAGCCAATAAACAAGTGGATATTTTGCCTGGAAATGCCATGCCCATTAGGTATATCCCACTGGGCACTGTTGTTCACAACATCGAGATGAAAAAGGATAAGGGGGGGCAATTAGCAAGATCGGCAGGAGCAGGGGCACAAATACTAGCCAAAGAAGGAGAATATGCCCAGGTCCGTTTGCCCTCTTCTGAGATTAGAAAAGTCCATCTGGATTGTCGCGCCTCTATCGGTCAGATAGGGAATGTGGATTACCAGAATGTCTCAATCGGAAAAGCAGGCCGGAACAGATGGAAGGGAAGAAGGCCCCATGTGCGAGGGACTGCCATGAATCCTGTTGATCATCCCCATGGAGGCGGCGAGGGAAAAGCCAAGGGAGGCCGAAATCCTGTCAGCCCTTCGGGCCAACCCACTAAGGGTTATAAGACAAGAAGAAATAAGAGAACCCAAAAATTCATTGTTAGAAGAAGGAGTAAGTAACGATGGGAAGATCTCTTAAAAAAGGGCCCTATTTGGATGAGAAGTTGATGAAAAAGATTCGAGCGTTGGAAGCATCAGGAGAGAAAAGAAAAGTCATCAAGACATGGGCTCGTCGTTCGACCATAATTCCAGATATGGTGGGCCTGACCATAGCGGTTCATAATGGTAGAAAGTTCATTCCCGTTTTTATAACTGAAAATATGGTTGGCCACAAATTGGGAGAGTTTTCTCCAACTAGGACTTTTAAAGGGCACACAACAAAAACAGCTCGAACAATCAGGATGAAAAAGTAAAAACATGATGGATGAGCAAAATATAGTTTCTCAAGCAACCGCCAAATATGTGAGGAGTTCTCCGCAGAAGTGTAGGTTGGTTGCAGATTTGATAAGGGATAG
>CAZSPM010000314.1:0-3494 GCA_964608785.1 uncultured Eubacteriales bacterium | reverse complement strand
CCAAAGAAGAATTAACCACAGGCTCCACCTTTGCTGGAAGATACCAGATTATTGAGGAACTGGGTAAAGGTGGCATGGGAGAGGTCTATAAGGCTCATGACACAGAGATAAAGGAAAAAGTCGCACTAAATTCTCCTGAAACCTGAGATAGCTGCTGATGAAAAGACCATTGAGCGATTCAGGAATGAGATAATGAGGGATTAAATTTATTATGAGAAATGCTGTAATGTCCAAAGCCATTGTGCTTTACGAGAAATTCCTCGACCCGTGGAAGGATGCTGATAAAAGTATAAAGAACTTTTAAAATAAAGAATAATTTAGAGAGAGAGAATGGAGTATTATGAGAATATTTTGGAGTTGGTTGGAAATACTCCTTTGGTGAAGCTGAATAAGGTAGTCAACGGCCTGAAGACAAACATATTTGTCAAGGTTGAGGGCTGGAATCCGGGGAGAAGTGTTAAGGACAGAATAGCTATCAACATTATTGAGGATGCCGAGAAGCAGGGAATTTTGAAGCCTGGCGGACGCATCGTCGAAGCAACGTCCGGAAACACTGGAGTAGGTCTTGCACTGGTTGCCGCGCTCAAGGGATATAAGCTTTACATTACGATTCCGGACAAGATGAGTGACGAGAAGATAAGACACCTCCGGGCTTTTGGAGCAGAAGTTACTATCTGTCCGACAGCCGTTGTCCCTGATGACCCTCGGAGCTATTATTCCGTCGCAAAAAAGATTGCAAAGGAGAAAAAAGCCTTCCTTGCGAATCAGTATTATAACATGAAAAATGTTGAAACCCACTATAAGACAACAGGGCCAGAAATATGGAAGCAAACAGACGGTAAGATTAACGCGCTTGTTTCGACGATAGGCACTGGAGGGACAATGACCGGAGCCGGGAGGTACCTAAAGGAAAAGAATGCAGCTATCAAGCTGGTCGGCGTTGATCCCGAAGGGTCGGCCTTTCACCATGTGAAGAAGGGTGAAAAGTGGGAGGATAAAATTCATCCGTATAAGGTTGAAGGTTTTGGGGAGGACTTTATCCCACGCACAATTGACCTGGATTTAATTGATGAAATAATCATCGTGAATGACAAAGACTCCTTCCTGATGGGGAGGAGACTTGTCCGCAAGGAAGGACTTTTTGTGGGTGGCTCTTCAGGGAGTGCTGTCTTGGCTGCTATTGAGTATGCCAAAAAAAACCCGGAGATGAAGAATATCGTTGTGATTCTGCCGGACGACGGCTGGAAGTATCTGAGCAAAATGTATAATGATGAATGGATGATTGAGAATAGCTACCTAGAGAGGGGTGAAGAGTTCGAAGTAAGTGCTGCAGAGATAATTGGAAGAAAATCTGATGAAATACCGGCAGTCGTATCTGTTCAAAAAAATGAAAGGGTTTCGAAGGTCATTGAATTGATGAAGGGATATGGGATAAGCGAGGTTATTGTCAGGAGCGAGCCGCTGTCATTGGTGAGTGAATCTGTTCTGCTCAGTAAGGTGTTGGAAGACAAAAAATTCTTACACAAAAAGATAGCTGATGCCCCCACCAAGCCGCTGGCAACTGTTCAAACGAGCGATTCGTTAGGGAAAATTAGACAGCTGATGTCAGAAAAAGCAGGCCTAGTTGGCGTAAAGGAGAAAGACAAACTGCTTGGAGTCATAACTAAGATGGATATTATTATTTTTCTAGAGGAAACAAAATGAAGTTCTCAACGAAGGTGATTCGTGGCGGAAAGAAATTTTATTCTAAACTGAGGCCAATTCTAACACCAATCTACCAGACGACAACCTATGTTCAGGAGTCGGTTGAGAAGTATGATGCTACTGGCTATACGTATTCAAGAAAAAGCAATCCAACAAGAACCGCATTAGAGGACAGAATAAATGAACTTGAAGGTGGAAAAGGGACGTGTGTCTTTTCGACGGGGATGGCTGCGATAAACATTACAGCCCAGACGCTTTTGGAGAAGGGAGATCATGTAATTGTTTCAGACGTGGCATATGGAGGAACGCCAAGACTCTTCAACCTCATCTTCAAGAAGTTTGGAGTTGAATTTGATTACGTTGATACATCAAAATCCCAGAATGTCAAAGAAGCGATTAAAGAAAATACTCGAATGGTTTTCACAGAAACGCCTGCTAATCCGACTCTCAAGCTGACAGATCTTAAGGCGGTTTCAAGGATAACAAAGAGGTACAAGCTTCTTCATGTAGTAGATAACACTTTCTTGACACCTTACTATCAGAGACCGTTTGAACTTGGAGCAGATGTGGTGATACACAGTACCACTAAATATTTAGATGGCCACAGCATGACGCTTGGCGGAGCAGTGGTTGCTGGAAAAAAATCCATTTATGAGAAGCTCGAGTTCTCCCAGAATGCAACTGGAAGCGGGCTAGATCCGTTTCAGAGTTGGCTGACGCTGGTTGGGATAAAAACTCTTCCGCTCAGGTTGGACAAACAGTCGGAGAATGCAATGCAGATTGCTAAGTTTTTTGAAAAACATTCAAAAGTTGAGTGGATTACATACCCTGGACTGAAAAGCTCCCCCCAGTATGATCTGGCGAAAAAGCAGGCAAGTGGATTTGGGGGCATGTTGTGCTTTGGACTCAAGGGCGGCATTAAATCTGGAAAGAAGTTTATGAACTCCGTCAAGCTTTGCTCGCTTGCAGAGAACCTCGGTTCTGTTGAAACGCTGATAACGTATCCATCTGTTATGACGCATGCTGAGATCCCAAAAGAGGAACGATTAAAGGTCGGGATAACCGACGATTTAATCAGAATGTCAGTCGGAATTGAAGACGTTGAAGACATTATTGAGGATTTGGATCAGGCGCTGAAGAAAGCGTAATTGGATAGATCGAAAAATTATAATTATTGCTAGAATTTCCACATTTCCTTAAATCAATTTTTCCCCCTGACCCCTCCCCCGATTATCTCAAACGAGCTGCTTGCGACATCTTGTCCTTCTATGAGCAACTCAATCCGGTATCTTCCAGGCAGCCAGTTTCCTGGATTTCTCCATCCCTAGTCATGCTGGCGATAGGAAGTCGTCCAATCCGCCAGACGCAAACTCAGTTTTCCCCTGTCAATCCCTTGATTTTGGATCTTTCTTACTTTAAGCACCATTAGTCAGGATTAGGCGATTTTAGGCAAAATCTGTGGCACAGCTGTGACACGGGGACATCTTTGTACTGTATTCTTAGTCCCAGCAATGGGAAAGGGGGGGTGTGGGAATTTTCGATTCTTGGATGCTTGGTGCATATTCTCACATACCCGCATATATTTACTATGAAATTTGCTTAAGGGGCGTTCTACAAGGTTAATTAAATTTGACTCACTTCTCATTAATTGCTATTCTTTTGCCGCACTAGCAATGGGAGCTAATTTCATATGAAATGCCCTAAATGTCATTCAGATAATCCTGATACCCAGCGATTTTGTGGTGAGTGTGCCACTCCTCTACAGCCTTCCAAGGATATTAAGGTTACAG
>CAZSPM010000313.1:0-3508 GCA_964608785.1 uncultured Eubacteriales bacterium | reverse complement strand
TTTCAAGGTCTGACCCCGATGATTCGAATCAATACCCCACTTTTCGTCATAGAGCCGCAAAAACTAGGTACCGAAGATTATCAAGTGTTGAGATGCGACCCCATTAGCTTATTTATTTAAGACCGCTTCTTTGAGCCCCAGGAACGCTCGTCTTTGCTTATTGATGTGTCGGTAATAATAGGCAGCGAAAAATACACATACCAGGGTTAAAATTATCGAATACAAGATTTGTTGGGAACCAAATCCAAGCCAGACATATCCTAATATAAGAAGAATGCCAGTTATTAAATGCCCCATCACAGTAAAGGCATTTGCCGGAGCAAGATCGAAAGACTTTTCATGAAATGCTTGAGAAAGCTTTATAGCTCTTAGAAAAAATGGGGAGGATGCGAGGGCAACCAGGGTTGCAAGCGGCAGAATCGAAAGAATAACACCGACAACGACAGAGAGATAGGTGAGTGCGATTAAAAAAATAAAACCATTAACAGCTTTCTTTCTCCCTAACCGGACAACAAGGGTTTTTTTCCCCACTTTTTTATCGGCGTCATAATCAGGAAATTCATTTATATAGAGTACTGCTGTGATAAGAAAACCAACAGGGAGGCTGGCAATAAAGGGCTCAAGAGCGATTTGTTGTGTCTGGACGTAAAAGGCGCCGAGAGTCATTAGGACTCCATAGTTAAAGCCCACCAATAATTCTCCAAAACCTCTGCTTGACCAGTTCAGAGAAGGCCAGCTGTAGAACATCCCAGAAACAACGCCAATAACACCTAAAAGAAGAATAAACAATCCTATTTTGAGTACAAGGTAAAGGCCAATCAAGCCTCCGAAGAAAAAGAAAAGAAATCCGCCCACTAATACCTCTAATGGCGTTAGTAGGCCGAGCTGAATCATTCTGCTTCCCCCGCTGAATGGCCTGACAAACTCCAGGTTTATTTCGTCATTTCCGCTTTTATGATCAAAATAGTCATTTAAGATATTTGTACCCGCATGCAGGAGCAAGCCTCCTAAAAGAGTGAGCATAAAATAACCGAGATGAAAGATTTCTGTTTTTGCCCAGGCTATAGCTGCCCCTAGGAAGATAGAAACTGCGGAAGCAGTGAAAAAGGGTGCTCTCAGCTCTTTTATCCAGCTTTTTGCTTTCCTGGCGATGAGATCCATTGCCTTCACTACTTCTCTATTCTCTGGAAATTCAACCACAGTGGGGGGAAGCCCCTGGACAATCTCCTCGAAGATTCTAAGCTTGACTGTTTGAGGCAAAACCTTTATGCATTCAAGCATCGATTCGTTTCCTGAACTCCTGAGATGAGCGACAACTGGAGATCTTTCGGCGATAGCTCCCAGAGCTTTGTTTCTTTCTTTTTCCTCCTTCAAGATCAAAGCTTTACCGATGATTTCTACTTCTTTTGATTTATTGATGTTTTCCTGGCTCTCATGGGCTAACAAAGAGATAGAAGGGTTTGTAGTTAGCTGAATTATTTTAGGATCGCCCTTCATGCTGGCTAAGTAAATATTGAATTCATCATCGAAAGCATAGTGCATCATTCGAATTCTGATATGATCTCCTCCTGAAGTGGCAATCCCGGCAACTTCTAAATTACTCAGGATTGAAAGAATCTCATTTTTATCATGTGTTCTCTCCATAAGTTTCTACTCTTTATTTGGATATTTTTTTGATATCTTCAGCCATCCTAACGCGCATTTCAGTAGGACTCAAGACTGCTGTCTTGTAAAGATAATCAACGCGGGCTGTTATCGTGATTTTCCTATTCTCAGGCATGGCAAAAGCAAATCTTTCTGTCCTTGTTTCCCTGGGTCTTAACCTGTTATCAAAAGAGACCCTGGCTGCTTTTAAGAAAACTTCGCATTCTTTCTTAACCTCATTGCCAGATTCATCGAGCATTATTTTTTGATAGATTCTTTGCTGAACGAAATATTCATTCGGGGTTCTTAATTCGACTAAAAGGATTAATTTTCTTGAAGGAACACCCGTTGGAACCAGATGGCCTGAGCCGACATTTGTCACACCCACAACAACTTCTATTATATGTTCTTCTTTAGTAGTAGATTTAATTTCAACCTTAAGAGCTTTTTTCAACTGTTCAGTGGAATGGCCGGCTGAGATGGCATGTAGATTGATTTGTTTCTGATTTGAAGACTTGATTCTGGGTTTTACGACTTTACCTGGTATAAGAGGCATGTGGCAATCCTGGCATTGGGTTCCCTCCGCTGCATAAGGGCTTGCTTTCCATTCAGAATATGTTCCCAATATCACTGCACCTTTGTCGGTGGTGTACTCATGGCATCCTGCGCAGAGTTCAGAGGCTTTAAAAAGAGGGGAAGGCTTAGTCTTATGAGCTGGCGAGTCGACATTTGATAGAGGGCCTCTCTTTGTTTCCCCTAAATCCAGCTCAAAAGGATTTTCTTTATCATTTATGTTAACTTTTTTTACAGAATGGCAAAAGTCGCAACTCACACCTTCTTTTGTTATTTCATTTTTTAAATCAAAATCGTTATTGATCAGTGTTGTCGGTGCATGACATCGTAGGCAGTTGTATTTTGCTTCTCCAGCAGTATTGAAATAAGATTCCATATAAGACGCCTTGAATATGGGATCTTCTATGGACATGGAATGCATGGCGTTTTTCCATTGATTGTAAATTTCTTCATGGCATTCTTTGCAGTCTTTGCTGCTGACGAGGGAAGGATCTTTGGGGCCAGCAGGTTTTAATCCTACAGCTAAATTAAAACATAAGACAATGAAACCGGTGATTAGAATTGGAAAAATCACCTTTTTCTTAGCCATTTTTTCCTCCTATATTATTTTATAAGTCCGATACCTAAAGAAATGTAATATTAGGAGATGTTCTTCCCTTATAAAATTTACCTATGATTGCCCTAGATACTGTTCTGGAGAGAAGCCTAAAACTCCTTGTTTCTTGCCAGGTCTTTTTATATGTCGCCTGGCCTGAGACAATATTGAAGAAAGCCCGTCTCAGGGTTTTTTCTTTTTTTGCTGTTTCAAAAACGCTATCCAGCAAGCCATATTTAGAAGCTATTATGGTTAGGTATCTTATTACTTTCCCGTAAGGAATATCATCAGTGAGTTCAGAGCAACTTTTCAGATACTTTTTAAAGGCATCTTCAGAAATTCCATTATTAATAATGTTCTCTGCTGCTCTTATACCCGTGATTACAGCAGAATTGACTCCTTTTCCTTTAAATGGACGATTTAATCCTGCGGCATCGCCTATCATGACATACCTATCTCCGAATGCGCCTTTAGCAGGGAGGGTAGGAAATTTTCCCTTGAAGTAATAGAGGTGAGGTAGAAATTCGCCTAAATTGTTCGGAAGCGCTCTCCTTACAAAAGGAAGATTGAGGAATTCATCCATCATTTCCGCACTGACTTTTTTTCCGGCTACGTTCACGCTGAGATGATTTCCCTTTGGTGTTATAGCACAGAATTCCACATAATAAAAATCTACTAGAGCAAGAGAATGAAAAC
>CAZSPM010000312.1:0-3517 GCA_964608785.1 uncultured Eubacteriales bacterium | reverse complement strand
CCAGGCCGAGATTCGCGCAGCTCTCAGAACGCGTGCAGATCGCTGGCTATGCCAATTTCAAAAAAAAGTTTATCTCCTTCTGGATCGACAGCTCCAGTACAGCATTTTATTTAACTCAAGGAACCCTCGACAAGAATAAAAATGCCATCACCGAAATCGGAACCTGGCCTGATCCCATGACCGGAGGAGCCATAAAAGTCAGGACAGTCACAACCCTGGTCAGTAAAGATAAATATGTGTATCAAATGTTTATGTCCGGACCAGATGGGAACGAGTTTAAATCGATGGAAAACAGATCCATCAGAAAGAAATAAGGAGAGGAAAAAATGGAAGAAATCAAAAAACACCAACCAGGCACATTCAGCTGGGTTGACCTGGCCACAACAGACGGGGAAGTAGCCAAAAAGTTTTATTCAGAGCTCTTTGGGTTGAAGGCAGTGGATACTCCGGCTGGACCCGACATGCTCTATACCATGCTTACCCTCAATGATAAACCTGTGGCAGCCCTGTATGAGATCAATAAAGAGCAGCTGGAACAGGGAATGCGGCCTCACTGGGATTCCTATGTGACCGTAGAGAATGTTGATAAGGCCGTGGAAAAAGCAAAATCTCTGAAAGGAGCGGTCCTACAGGAACCCTTCGATGTTTTCGATTCAGGCCGGATGGGCATAATTCAGGATCCGACAGGGGCGATATTTGCACTGTGGGAGCCCAAGAAAGAAATCGGAACCCATTTTAAAAACATCCCCGGTTCCCTTTGTTGGAACGAACTGGTATGTTTTTATAACGGCTTCCAATTCTTCAAGCCGGATAAACCTCACTATCGACACCAGCGGCTTCCCAGGCAATGATCGCCTTTTTTCGGACAGCCCCCCATTTATAGCCGGAGACCCTTCCTGATTTCCTGAGCACTCTGTGGCAAGGAATAAGGTAAGAAACAGGATTTCGGCTGATGGCAGAAGCTACGGCACGTACCGCCTTCGGTTTTCCTATCGAGGCAGCCATATATTCATATGTGAACAGTCTTCCCGGAGGCAATTTAAGAAGAGCTTCCCAGACTTTGATTTGGAAATTCGTTCCCTTGAGAAAAACAGTCAAGGGTTTATGATCATTCGCAATCCCATTGCTAAAAATCCTCTCGACATATCCAGCCGTTAATCGCGGATGTTCTTCAAACTTTGCTCCTGCCCATTGTCGAGTAAGCTCGGCCCATGATCTTTCCGGGCCTTAATCCCCAAAAAAAGACAACCAGCATATCCCCCTTGCAGTGACACCAATTATGCAGTCGCCAAAGGGACTGGGATGGATTCCGTAATGGATAATAAGGTTTTTACCTTTTTGTTTGTATTCGCCAGGAGTGACCGCATCAAAGGTGACGAATAGGTCATGAAGACGGCCGGCGCCGGAGAGGCCAGATTCGTAAGCCGCATCCAAAAGGCTGCCGGAATTTTCCAATATAGACTTTGCGTATCCAATGGTGAGATATTGTATAAAACGCTTAGGGCTAATTCCTGCCCATCTTTTAAAAAGCCTCTGTATATGGAACGGGCTCAGTGCTACATAGGCGGCAATTTCTTGAAGTGATGGGTGTCTTTGATAGTTCTCTTCAAGAAAAATTATTGCTTTTTCAATCCTTTCGTAATCTTCCATGGCTCTCTGACTCCTGAAGTAACTTTATGAAAAAGCCAATAACAATACAACCCGAATCTTGCTAGAAAGAAAATTCAGTAATCGACCACTATTTATTATCAACAACTTGCATTATCTTGGGTCTTCTCTTAATGTAAGGTGTACCCAAAATCGCGGCTTAATCTAATTCGGCAAGGGTATGGGCTTATGGAAAATTTTTAATTCACTTAAAATGATAAAAACTCTAATTCTCCCGATCCTTTCATCTATTTTGCTCGCCGCCCACTTTTCAAGAATTCAGCAAAACTCGCTGGCTCTATTAGCCCTATTATTTCCTTTTATAATGCTCATTAAGAGGACGTGGATAATAAGGATCTATCAGATTTACCTTGTTTTTGGCGGCATCATCTGGATCGAACGTTTAATTTATCTTCGCAGTGTCAGAATCTCAGAAGAAAGATCATGGATTCGGCTGGTCATTATCCTGGGCGTAGTGGCCCTAATCACTCTCCTCTCAGCATTTCTGCTCCAAAACAGAAAATTGCGGCGAGTCTATCAGTTTGAAAAAAAGACCAATGATGTTCCCTCTCAACCCAGTCAATATGCCTTTTTATTGACGGCATCCCTTCTGACTATAGCTCACTTCCAAGTCGATTTCCCTATTCTTCTGTTAGAAAGATTCCTTCCCGGTTCCTTCGGGATCGAAATATTTGCATTGTCTCTCTATGCCGCCTTGGTGACAGAAAAGATGCTGAACACCGCAAATACTCCCAAAATCAGAGGACGAATATGGCTTTTTTTCTCGATTGTCTTCTTCGCTCAATTCTTCTTGGGAATTGCGGGTTTTGAAAAATTTATGATGACAGGAGAACTTCATCTTCCCATTCCAGCTTTGATTATTGCCGGACCATTATTTCGAGGTCACAGATTCTTTATGCTCATACTTTTTAGTGGAACGGTAATTTTGGCCGGGAGTGCTTGGTGCAGTCACCTCTGTTACATAGGCAGTTGGGATAACCTGGCAAGCCGATCTTTGAAAAGGCCCCAATCTTTACCCGCATGGTGGAGATATCTGAGATACGGCATTTTCATACTCATTATTCTCTCGGCTCTTCTCTTTCGTTTTCTTCGAATAAGCTCAATGGCTGTAGCGGGCCTTACAATGCTCTATGGGTTGGCCGGCTTGGGAATCATGATCTTCATTTCCAGGCGGAATGGCGTGATGACCCACTGCACAATTTACTGTCCTATGGGCTTGGCTGCTGACATTTTGGGGCGACTTCCCCCCTTTCGTATTCGCCTTAATTCTACCTGCGATGACTGCGGGATGTGCCAGTATTCCTGCCGATATCATGCTCTTGAACAGGAAGACATCCAGCGACGAAAACCAGGCCTATCTTGCACTCTTTGTGGTGATTGCCTCTCTTCATGCCCCAAACACGCTCTGCAATACAAATTCTTAGGGCTCTCTCCTCATACAGCCCGTATGGTGTTCATTACTCTTATCGTCTCATTCCATGCAGTTTTTCTCGGAGTAGCACGTTTATAATTTGGGTTTGATTATTCAAATCCCGCTTATTATTCTTCTTCAATACAATAAAGGTTCTTGTATCCGCGCAGGAAGAGCTGTTTGCCAACTACCACTGGTGAGGCATTGAAATTATCATCCAGATTGTTCTTGGCCAGAATTTCAAATTCAGGACCGTGCTTGATCACGTAAAGGGTGCCTTTTTGACCGAGGATGTAAATCCGATCCCTTACGCCGACCGGGGAAGCAAATACATTTCCCATCCCTTGGAGCCTCTGAATGCCGTAGTGCTCTTTTCCTGTCTTGGCATCGAAGCAGGAAACGATGCCATTGTTACTCCTTAGAAAATAAAGAAGGCCG
>CAZSPM010000311.1:0-3517 GCA_964608785.1 uncultured Eubacteriales bacterium | reverse complement strand
GCTGTGAGCTCGATGGCTTTAATCGCATAGGATCCGATGTCGAGCCCGACTATTCCTTTTTCTCGTTTTAAACCAAACATTTTTATTCTCTTATATAAATTTAAGCTGAGACGCCTTTCTGGAATTTTTCCTTTAGCTTTTTTTCCACTTGCTGGGGGACCAGATCCTTAAGGCAACCCCCTAGCATGAAAACTTCTTTCACTAAATTTGAGCTGAGAAAAGAGTATTTGAGATTGGGCACCATGAAAAAGGTCTCGATATCGGGATTGAGCTTTCTGTTCATCAGCGCCATTTGAAATTCATACTCGAAATCTGAGATGGCTCTCAGACCTCGTATCACAATTTTGGCGTTATTTTGGCTAGCAAATTCAACAAGGAGACCATGAAAAGCATTGACTTCTACATCGGGCCTATCAGAAAAGATTTCCTTGATCATGTTCATTCTTTCTCTAGTTGTAAAAAGTGGTGTTTTTTCTGGATTTTCCAAAACGGCAATCAGGACTTTGTCGAAGATTTCTAATGCTCTTATGATAATATCCACATGCCCGTTTGTGATTGGATCGAAAGATCCAGGATAGATAGCTATCTTTTCCATTTATGATGAGGGTCCTTTTTTGAAGTAAGTTATTATTATCAAAAAAATTAGGCTTTGTCAATTTGATAGGGCTTGCGAGAAATTGGCTAAAATTCATCCCCATTTCATTCACATGTGAGATGAAAAAACAGACGATTTTAGTCATTGAAGGGAGCTCTTTGACAAGGACGGAATTCCTATTTAGATCTTCTCTCATTATCCGATAATTTTTCATAAAGGTAGTGCAAATCCTCGCATTATAGTTCAATATCATTACAAAGTTACTCTATACAGTCAATCACCAGAAGGGAGGATTTTAACGGTGAACTTGACTCACCTTTAAAGGCTAGAGACAATATCATCCCAGAGGAGAAATTTAAGGCTTAATTCAGGCGCAGAGGCCTGATTCATCAGGCTTACAACAGGGGTCTCGGATTCAATTCAAATATAAGGATTTGATTTAACAAACCTAAAACAGGGGTTATAGAATGAGGGGGATGTTCCCCCCCAATCAAGTTGGGGGCAGGCGCCAATCAAGTTGGGGGCAGGCGCCAATCAAGTTGGGGCAGGCCCCAATCAAGTTGGGGCAGGCCCCAAGGTGCCACCTTAATGGGTACGTCCCCTTTTTATTTTGGCCATGCAGATAAAGTGAAATGTAGGGGCTTGATTCATCAAGCCCACATTATTGATGTAGGAAATTATGGGGAGAAATTAATTGGACAATACCTAGCCTGGATTACTTGTTGCTGAAACTAGACATTCGCGTCGTTAGATAATATTATTGATAAGGGGTGGTTCCCCAATCAAGTTGGGGACAGGCCCCCCAATCAAGTTGGGGGCAGGCCCCAATCAGGTTGAGGATAAAAAAATGGGGAAGCATACTCATAAAAGGGCAATACTTTTATCAATAGTGTTTCTAATACTATTATTACCTTTTTTAGTGTCCTTTTTTGCTTTTTGTGATGAGGATGAAGATGTCAATGTCCAGCGAAGAAAAAAGATGGTTGAGAGACAGCTCAAGAGGCGGGATATAAAGGACAAAAAAGTTCTGGAGGCCATGGAGACCGTTCCGCGCCATCTTTTTGTCGGTCCTCGCTATAAAGGGGCCGCTTATGAGGATTCTCCGTTACCTATTGATGAAGGACAGACGATTTCCCAGCCTTACATCGTGGCGCTGATGACCCAGTATCTAAATCTCAAGAGAGGGGAGAAGGTTCTGGAAATCGGTACAGGTTCTGGGTATCAGGCGGCTGTGCTTGCACACTTAACGGATAAGGTTTATTCAATCGAGATAAGAGAGAGGCTGGCCAAGAAAGCGGCAGAGACACTAAAAGATGTCGCCGAAAAGTTGAATGCGCTCCATTATAATAAGATAAAAATAAAGTGGGCAGATGGTTATTTTGGGTGGGAAGAGGAAGCCCCTTTCGACGCCATTATAGTCACCTGTGCCGCCAACCATGTTCCTCCTCCTCTTTTAGCGCAGCTTAAAGAAGGAGGAAGGCTTATCATTCCCGTAGGAAGTACCCTTTATTTCCAAACGCTTACCCTGATTAAAAAGAAAAACGGTAAACCACAAACGAGACATGTATTAGGTGTCCGTTTCGTCCCCATGGTTGGCGAAGCCGAGAAAAAGTAGCGTCAAGAGATAACCTCCTGCTGCCAGAATCAAGACAAGATTATACCCTCCCCAGAAGGCAATCATTAACGCAGAAATCGAATTGATAACAGAGGAGAAAGCATTGGTAGCCCAAGCCCAAGGGATGAGCATTTTCTGATGAGATTCTAAAAGCCTGATTCCTGTTGGAAATGGAAATCCCATAAAAAAGCCTAAGGGAAATATCACAAAAAAAGTCAGGATGATTTTAAAGGGAAGATAGAGGCCGATAAACTCTTTATGCAGAAGGGGAAGGAGAAAGAGATACAGAGTGATGAGGCCTGCGCAGAGGAGGAGGCTTCCTTTGAGGTTCTTTTTATAATTCTGACCGAGGATCTTTTTAGAAAAGAAGCTTCCTAATCCAGAAGAAAGAAGCAGGGAAGAGATAATTATGGATATCGAATAGAGAGGGTGCCCCAGAAAAAGGATGAATTTTTGGATAAGTGTTATCTCCACAAACATGAATGCCATCCCAATCAAGCTGAAATATAGAAAGACTTTTGGAAAGACGCCTTTCCTTCTGTCACCCATCTTCCTAAAAACAATAATAGGTAAGAGTATCAACACAAAAGCGAAGGTGAAAGATTGGATGAAAAGAAAAGGGATTAGGAACTTCCCTTGAAGAAGAGGCAGCCATTTCTTTCCAAAGGAGTTATATGTCGCCTTGAGTTTATCGAGCTTGAAGAAGTTAAAGAAAAAGGGGCGGTTGTCCCCTACGGGTTTTATCTGGAAAAGGTAATTTTTATAGAGTTCTTTTCGTTTTGCAGGGGAAAGAAGCTGGAGCGTGTAATTATGGTATAGAGGCTCATCACACTGATTGTGAATATTCGCTTCTTCAGTTTTTATTCCAGGGTAATAGACGAGATCAAAGAGGCGTTCTTCAGCGAAGTTTTTGAGTCTTTGGATATCTTCCTCAGAGAATGGACTTTTTTTGATGAAAAAGCTGATTGTGCTCCAGCTTCTGATGGCGATAAGGCAAGATGAAGGATTTTTTTGGCTCCGCTCCAGCGCCTCTATCCAGGTTGCCAGTAATCTTAACTCCTGACGGGGAGGAGGCAACAAATACATGGTCATGCTCACAAGTCCTGTAGAGGACAATCGATTTAAAATATCGGTGAAAGAGTCGACTGTATACATATAATTCTCGCCAAATCCATGCATTCCAGTCCCAGAGGCTCCGAAGACATCAGTCAGCGAGAAGACGATCAAGTCATATGTGTCCTTTTATTTCTGCATATACGCTCTACTATGGGAGAGGGATAAGCGCATATATTCTGTGTGGGTCATAG
>CAZSPM010000310.1:0-3534 GCA_964608785.1 uncultured Eubacteriales bacterium | reverse complement strand
TATTCCGCAAAATAAGAGAATAGCGATGGGTGATATCTATCAACAAAAAGTAAGCTCTGAGGTAAGATGCAATTTCTGCAATCGGAACCAATCTCAAGTGAAGAAACTCATTGCTGGACCTGGAAGTGTATATATCTGTGACAACTGCATAGAAATCGCCCATTCTATTATACTCTCTGATGCAAAAAAAGAAGTCAGAAAGAAGCAAAAAGCAGAATCTCCGACACCTCTCCAGATTAAAAAAGCTCTTGATGAATACATAATAGGGCAAGAGAAAGCAAAGAAAAAAATCTCTGTAGCTGTCTATAATCATTACAAACGAATAAACCTTAAAAAAGAGATCACAGATGTTGAACTGACGAAAAGTAATATCCTGCTCATCGGTCCCACAGGCACAGGAAAAACCTTAATGGCTCAGACACTCGCCAAAATATTATCTGTTCCTTTTGCAATTGCAGATGCCACATCCCTTACAGAGGCCGGTTATGTGGGAGAGGACGTAGAGAATATTATCCTTAAGCTCTTTCAAGCAGCTAAAGGAAACATCGAGAAAACACAAAAAGGGATAGTCTATATTGATGAAATCGATAAAATCAGCCGCAAAAGCGACAGCCCTTCCATTACAAGAGATGTTTCTGGAGAAGGAGTTCAACAGGCCCTCTTAAAAATTATAGAAGGAACGACAGCTAATATCCCACCTCAGGGAGGGCGCAAACACCCTTACCAAGAATACATACCCATTGATACTACAGATATTTTATTTATCTGCGGGGGCTCTTTCATCGGCCTTGATAAAATCATTGCCCAAAGAATAGGAAAATCGAAGGTTGGATTTAAATCCAACGTACAGAGAAAAAAAATAGAATCAATGGATATAATTTTTGATCATTTAATTCCTCATGATCTAATCAAGTACGGCTTAATTCCAGAAATTGTGGGAAGAATCCCAGTTATCGCCACTTTTTCTGATTTGAATATAAAGGATTTAATAGATATCTTAACTAAACCCAAGAATGCCATAATAAAACAATTCCAAAAACTTTTTGAATTGGAAGAAGTAAAGCTTGAATTCACAAAGGAAGCGCTCACAACCATTGCTCAAAAATCTATCGAAAAGAAATTAGGAGCCAGAGGCTTGAGGTCTATAATCGAAGATTTGATGCTTGATATCATGTATCATCTTCCTTCTGCAAGCAAAGCAAAAACACTTAAAATAACAAAGAAAATGGTTGATCAGAATGAGCTGAGTTTTAGGAGCCTAAAAAGGGCTGTTGGAGAATAAATATGGATAAGCCTAACGACATAATCGAGACAGTTAAAAATATTCCCATGATTCCTTTAAGGGATTTAGTGGTTTTCCCCTCTACTTTGGTCCCTTTTATCATCGGTCGCTCCTCTTCTATCCAGGCCCTTGAAAAGGCCATTGAAAAGGACAAAATGATTTTTTTAGCAGCCCAGATGGATGCCTCTATTGATAATCCGACATCAAGGGATATCTATTCGATGGGGGTAATAGCAAAGATTATCCGTGCGATCAAGATGGATGACAAAAATTTAAAAGTTATCGTGGAGGGCAAGAAAAGAGCACGAATTGTAGAGTACTTAATCAATTATCCCTTTTTTCAGGTTCTTGCGAAGGAAGTAAAAATGATTGAGAGCGAAAGCTCTGAGACACAAAAAATCTTAAAAAAAGTTCTGGCTCTCTTCGAAGATTATTTAAGATTAAGCCAAAACGCGAATTTTGAATCTATTATTCCCGCATTAAGGGATAATAATCCTAGTAGAATTTCTGATATTGTCTCCTCTCATCTGTATTTACCTCTTTCAGAGAAACAAAATCTCCTAGAAACCATGAATAGTCTGGAAAGGCTACAAAGGCTAAATTTCCTCTTAGAAACTGAAATATTCAAGATACACACGAAACTTAAAAAAGAAGGGAAAAAGCCCGGCCGCCTCAAGATCCCTTTCAAGGACCCCGGTCAGAAAGTCTTTCCGACAGGCATGAATTTCAAAAAGGAAGACCAGCTAAACGAGATAGAAGAACTCAAACAAAAAGTGGCTAAAGCCAAGATGCCTCACGATGCAGAAGAAAAGGCAAGTAAAGAAATAGAAAGACTGGAGGCCATGCCTCCCATGTCAGCAGAAGCGACTGTCTGTCGCAATTATTTAGATTGGCTTGTTTCCTTGCCCTGGAACAAAAAATCCAGAGAGAAGAGAGTCCTAAAAGACGCTGAAAAAATTCTAAATGACGATCATTACGGATTGGAAAAAGTGAAAGAGAGAATCTTAGAGTATCTTTCGATCCGGCAACTTGTTAAGAATCCGAAGGGAGTCATTCTGGGCTTCATAGGTCCTCCAGGAGTAGGGAAGAGCTCTCTTGGACACTCAATTGCTCGAGCAACAGGAAGGAAATTCGTTCGCCTTTCTTTAGGAGGTGTAAGGGATGAGGCTGAAATCAGAGGACACAGAAGAACTTATATAGGAGCCTATCCAGGCAGAATTATCCAGATGGTCAAAAGAGCTGGAACTAAGAACCCAGTCTTTCTGCTGGATGAAGTGGATAAAATGAGCATGGACTTCAGAGGAGATCCGGCATCTGCACTGATGGAGGTTTTAGACCCTGAACAGAATAGCACTTTTCTAGACCATTATATAGATACAGACTTCGATCTTTCCCAGGTTATGTTTATTGTCACAGCAAACATGATCGAGCCTGTTCCACGCCCTCTGATTGACAGGATGGAAGTGCTCCGACTTCCAGGGTATACAGAGGACGAAAAGCTGCAGATAGCTAAACACTTCCTCTTATCCAAACAGATGAAGGCTCATGGTCTTAAATCGAACAATCTCAAAATTTCTGATGATGCCCTTGCCAAGCTTATCCGCGAATACACCAAGGAAGCTGGGGTGAGGAATATAGAACGAGAAATAACATCAATCTGCCGTAAAACAGTGAAGAAAATAGTCACGAAAGGTAAAGCTCATCGAGAAGTAGTGGCATCAAAAAATTTGGAAAAATATCTGGGTATTCCAAGGTACAAGCGCACCGAGATAGATAAAAAAGATGAGATTGGCGTAGCCATCGGGATGGCTTGGACAGAATTCGGCGGAGAGCTATTAACATTTGAGACTTCAAAGGTCCACGGCAAGGGGAATTTCACTCTCACTGGCCAGCTTGGAGAAATCATGCAGGAGTCTGCTCAGGCTGCTTTTAGCTATGTCAGGGGAAAAACATATGAATTGAATATTGCAAAAGACTTGCATAAAAACTTTGATATCCATATCCATGTTCCAGAAGGAGCCACTCCCAAAGAAGGTCCATCCGCTGGAATAACCATTGCTGCTTCCATCCTTTCTCTTCTTACTAATATTCCAGTGAGAAAAAATGTAGCTTTGAGCGGAGAGATCACCCTAAAGGGTAAAGTTCTCCCTGTAGGTGGCATAAAAGAGAAGCTTTTGGCGGCCCATCGAGAAGGCATCAAAGAAGCTATCCTTCCTGCCGATAACAAGCCCGATCTCAAAGATATTCCAAAA
>CAZSPM010000309.1:0-3570 GCA_964608785.1 uncultured Eubacteriales bacterium | reverse complement strand
GTCAGGAGCATGAGTTCCTCAGAAAAAGATTTAATCGCTGTTAAGCTGAAACCTTGCCGATCAAAACTATAACTTGTGCGCTGCTCTCTTTCCAGCCAGGCATTCAAGTAAGTCTGCATCGGAAGCCCGAAAAAATAAGGCTGTTCCCAGGAAAAAACACTTCTCTTCTCTTTAAGGCTGGCCTGTCCCACAAGGCTGAGTTGTGCGGCTAGTCCTAAAATGTTTCCCCTGATAAACTCGGCAGTTCCTCTGGGCCTAATTACATTATTCCAGATTGCCAGGTTTTGAGGTTCATTCATGGTTTCAATCCCTATCCCCAATCCTGCATAATTTCTCGCACCTTCCCTTACGCTAAGGACAAGGCTCTCTCTATCAGGAGAAAGGGAAATCTCCTCAATCTTAACTTCTGTGAAAATACCGAGCTTCTCAAGCCTTCTTTTCGATTCACTTATTTTTTCATAAAAGGCATAATCTCCCTCTTTTATCCTGAGCTCTCTGAGGATGGTGCTTCTCTTAGTAACTCTATTTCCTGTAATCACAATCTTCTCAATTTCTACTTTTTTTCCTTCGTTGATTTGAAAAAAGACAGAAAAGAGCCCTCCTCCTATGTTTTCAATCCTTGCTTTAATCTCTGTCCCTCTCACTCCTTGGTTCAAATAGAATCTCTCCAGCTTTTCAATATCTCTCTGAATGTTCGGCTGGAAAAATGGCCCTCCTTGAAAACTGCTGATTTCCTCCAGAAGAATCTGCCGGTCGAAAAGATCAATGCCTTCGAAGGCAATATTTCCAATTTTCTCCTGGCTGCCTTCTTCAATATAATATTGGGCTTCGACTTTATTTCCTTGTTCCCTAAAAATCAAATCAACTTTTGTCTCAAAAAAGCCATGGGTCTGATAGAGAAGTTCTATTTCTCGAGGCAGCTCATACAGTCTTGCCCCGTCTATCCAGCCCAAAAATAGAATTTTCTCTCCTATTCCAAGCTCCTCTTTTAACCGAGAGGCAGTGAAATATTTGATCCCTTCAAAAGAAATGTCCTGGATTTTATACTTCTCACCACGGCTGACTTCATAAATGACCCGAATTTTATTTTCAACTCTCTCGACATAAGAATTGACAGAGGAATAGAGATAACCTTTCTTCCTCAAATAAGTCATGATTTTTGCTTTTCCTTCAGTCAATCCCCATTCTTCAAAAATTCTTGCCTCCCAAATTGGCCGCAGAAGACTCAGAGGAACGTTCGCTCCTTTTACAACAATCTCTACTTTCTCATGAGGAGCGACTTTAAAAGCCAAGGAAACGAGCCCTTTCTCTTCATCGAAGTTTCTCTCTTCCAGTTCAATTTCTGCCCGCTGGTAATCCATTGAATTATAAATATCTCTGAGCGCAGTGATATCCTCATCAAGCACCGCAGGGACATAGGCTTGCCCCTCCTTGCTCTTGATTCTCTTCTTGAGCTCAACCTCAGGGAGAAGCAATTCTCCAGAGAAGACGATCTTCTCGATGATGAACCTTTTTGCGGAGAGAATCTCAAAGTTCACATCCACCGAAGATTTTTCCTGGTCTTGCTCGATGGAAGCTTTTATTTCAGGATAAAAATAGCCCTCCTTGCCAAGCATGTCCTTCAATTCTTCGGCAGCCTTGCTCAGCTTGCCTTCAGAAAAGGAAGAGCCTTCACGCAAGGAATACAATGCTTCTCTCATCTTCTTGCGAGAAACCTCTCGTTTCCCCTGAAAGAAAATTCTTCGTGTAAAAGGTTTCCTTGCCAAGATAAAAGTCAATTGAATCGCCTCTTTCCCCTCCTTCACAACTTTAACGTCAGAGAAGAGGCCTGTCTGGTAAATTCGCTTTATACTATTGGATATTTTCTTATAGGAGAAGATCTCCCCTTCGTTGATCGGAATCAAACTGGCTATGTCTTCGCCGCCGGGCTGAGCATCAACAATGATAAAAAATTTCATTATGCGAGGGGACGAATCTTGCGACATAGAGAAAGACCACCGGGTGGAAAGGATGAGAAAGAACGCCAGGAGGACGACACTTACGATAGAGAATTTCTTATCCCGCATGTTAAAATCTCTTATGAATCTTAACATCTATGCTTATCCGTCCTTTTTCATCCCGGGTGCCCACCACCGAGAAATCGCTCGAGAGTTCCCGCTCTAAACGCGCAATCTCTTCCCTCTGAGTCGTGAGATTTGTGGAGTAGAGAATAAAAAAGTTTTTCGATATTTTTTTCCCTACTGTCAGCCTAGCTGTCATCTCAGCAGATGTTCCCATGATAAAAGGATCGATCCTAAACCGATCAATACTGAACAATCCTTCAGCACGCTTCTTGGCTTCCTCCGAAAGTTGAAAAGAAAGGAGAGAAGCTGTGCTCAATTGGGTACTCGTATCATGGGAGTAAGTTCTTTTGAATGACTCACCTAAAGCGAGGAGCGCCAGAACATCCTCTGGGGGCAAAGGCGGCGATGAACTAAATTCTGGATTGAGACGCTCTATCGGCCCATCGAGAGAGAAGGTCACTCGGTAGTCCTTTACATAAGTTTCTCCTTTAAAGCTTAAATAGGGCTCGATGATCGAGGGATTAAAAAAACCGACCCGTCCACTTAAAATCCTGAATTTTCTGTCCTGAAAATAAACATCTCCTCCTAGAGCTTCAATCTCACCGAGCACAATGGGAGCATTCATATTGCCGGTTAAGGTCAGGTCAAACCTTCCCCTGATGCGGCCAAGAGAGTTTTCCATCCAAGCGTTATCATTGGCCCTGAGGCGAACATTCAAGTTGAGGTCGTCAAAAAAGCCTGGCTCTCTCTGAGACGTGTAATAGGAACTTGAAGAAAAAACAAATTTTTCAGTAAGCTCACGCCTCCAGGAAAGCTTTTGAATGAGAAGGTCTCCCTCTAGAAAAAAGCGATCTTGGTCTTTGATCAAATTTAAAGTGCCCTCTCCCAAGGCCCTTGTTCTCTCTAACGGAGAGAGGAGCAAATCCTTTCCCTCTATTTTGAGGTCGATATACTCAACGCCTCCTTTGCCTAATTTTAGTTCGCCAGAACCCTGCACATCACCTCCGCCTAATTTGGCGAAGAATGAGCGAACAATAAGCTTGCTGTTCTCGACATACATCAAACCGGAATAGTTTCTGAGAGCGTGGGCAAACTTCGGGAAAGGAAAAACCGAACCCTGAAAATCAATCCCCCCTTTAATCCGTGGAGTTCCTTTCTGGACTTTAACTTCACCCAAATAATTAACGCGGCCTTCTGCGCCTCCCCACGGGAGAAGGAGACCCAGGTTGGTAAAGCCTCCTCTGATGTCAGCTGAAAACGTATTTCCAACAATCGGAAAAGCAAATGAAACATGAAATTTATTGTCACCTGGGAGGAAATTTCCATCCAAGTCTAAATTAATCCTCTCTTCTGAGTAGCTAAGTTTTGCGTCTCCCTTTGATTCTGTTTTCTGAAATGGTGCGAGATATAAATCGCTTATTTCAAATTGACCGGATGCTAAATCCTGGCCTAAAATGCCCTTTCCTTTAAGGTCAAACTTCAGGTTCCCCTCTAAATCAGGATAAAG
>CAZSPM010000308.1:0-3575 GCA_964608785.1 uncultured Eubacteriales bacterium | reverse complement strand
ACATCGGATCCGGAATCCGTCCCTCTATCCCCTGAGCTACAGGCGCACCGAAAATTGGCTGTATTATTATAACAGATTCTACGATTTTTCAGATGCATATTTTTATAACTGGCAGTTATAAAATTTTGAATTTTCGGGATTTTTATTACTAGGTGTTATAAAGCGAGAATTATTTGATTGTCACATTTTGGTCACAATTACCTAAAATTCATGCTTGAGGACGCCGAATCTTCTCCTTCATCAAGTTGATATGGGAAATATCCATACACATATACTGTCCGAATGCGGATATAAAGTGTTCAAAAATGGACATATGGTGTTTTATAATCTTTAGTATACCCCATAAGATAACATTGGCATATTTTTTGCTGCACAATAAAAACTATAAGAGATAAAACATATAGGATATTTATAGAGGATTTTTTTAAACTGTCTTGATTCCATAATACTTATAGGAGGAAAAGTGAGTAATAACATTAAAAACAAAGGTCGGAGAAATTTCATTAAAAAGGGATTTACAGGTCTTGCTGGAGCGATGCTGGTTCCCTCTGTTATTAAAAGGGATAAAAAACCTATTGACCTCCAAAAAAAGGACAAGAAATTCATTTACCGCACACTCGGGAAAACAGGAATCAAGTTGCCGATTGTCAGCATGGGTACATATAATGCCACAAGTGTTGCCAATACTGCGCTCGATGCCGGAATAGTACATATTGATACCTCTGCAGATTATAATAAGGGCAATGACGAAAGAATGTTTGGAGAGGTTTTTAAAAAACGTCCCCGAGACTCTTTTGTTATCGGAACAAGTATTGGGATGTGGCAATATAGAAAGGCAGATCAGATCAAGAATACCATTACCGCTAAAACATTAAGAGATTACATAGAAGGAAGTCTCAAAAGACTTGATATGGATTATATTGATATTTATTATCTCGGCGGAATTCAGCATAAGGAAATTGCCGAGTATGAACCCTATTTAGAAATATTAAAAGAGTATAAAAAAGCAGGCAAACTTCGTTTTCTTGGTGTTACCACACACTCAAATGAGCCGGAAATAATCCGCACAGCCACAGACGGCGGGGTTTATGATGTTGTACTGACTGCATACAATTTCAGAAAGAAAAACAAGGAAGAAATCAAGAAAGCTATTACATATGCGGCCGGTAAAGGCATGGGGATCGCCGCTATGAAAACCCAGGCCGGTGTGTATTGGGATAGGAAAAAAAAGAACATGATCAACATGAAAGCCGCTTTAAAATGGGCCTTACAGGATGAAAATATTCATACAGCGATTCCGAGTTTTAAGAATAGCGATCAATTATATGAGGCATTATCTGTCATGGAGAACCTCACGCTGACTCCACAGGAAAAAGCCGACCTTAAACTGAACCCAGGCAGCTCTTCAACCGGATTATTCTGCTCTCAATGTGAAGAATGTGTACCTCAGTGCCCGGCTGACCTTGATATTCCTACACTGATGCGCAGCTATATGTATGCTTATGGTTATGAAAGCCCGGCAAAAGCCAGAGAAACTCTCGATTTCATCGATCTCTCTAATGTCCCATGCATCAATTGCGGATCCTGTAGCGTGAAATGCACTTCAGGATTCGATATCAAAAGGAAAGTGACCGACATCGTAAGACTCAAAGATGTTCCTGAAGAGTTTTTAGTGGGATAGAGAATTAAGATGTATCTCACGCTGCGAGGTGTAAAATGCCCTCCCTGATCTGGAACTATACTAAAATCGCCCTCCGCAAGATCAAAAGGCAAAAGGGCTTTTCCTTCATCAACATCGCTGGTTTGGCCATCGGGATGGCCGCTTGTATTCTCATTCTCATCTGGGTACAAGACGAGTTAAGCTATGATAGATTCCATAAAAATGCAGATCAGATTCATCGCATCAACACCGTTGACACCTCCGGCGGGAAAACCTTCATCCTTGCTGGCTCCCCTGCCCCTCTTGGACAAGCCTTGATGGAAGAGGTGCCAGAAGTTGAGAACTTTGTCCGCGTTCAGGCAGGATGGGAGAACTGGAATCTCCACCTTGGGGAAAATCATTATTTGGAGGAGCGCCTGGCAGCAGCGGATCCTTCATTTTTTGAAATATTTCAATTCCCGTTTATCAAGGGCGACCCGAGAACAGCCTTGAAAGAGCGCTTTTCGATCGTCCTCACTGAGGAATTGGCGCAAAAAATCTTTGGCAATGAAGACCCTATGGGGAAAATTGTGGAGTTTAATGACGCCGATATGACAGTGACAGGAATCATCAGGAACATTCCCAGCAATTCCCACCTCCATTTCACCTATGCTTTCCCCGCCATCAACATGACAAAGTGGCGGGAGTCAAAGCTTGATAAGTGGAGCTATGATCAGTTTGCTACATATGTTGTCCTGCGAAAAGACGCCAATATCGCGGATGTTGACAAAAAGATGATGGCCATCCTCAAAAAGCACATTCCCAACCTTGAGGGCAAAGGGAGAGTCTACCTTCAGCCGCTTAAAGATATTCACCTTCACTCCACTGGCATTAACACCTGGATGCTTGCTTATCCCAATAAGGGAAACATCACATATGTCTACATCTTCTCACTGACTGCTTTCTGTATCCTGCTCCTCGCCTGCATCAATTTCATGAATCTAACCACGGCGCGCTATGGCACCCGGGCTAAAGAAGTGGGAATGCGCAAGGTCGTGGGGGCCCGGAGATCAGACCTTATCAAGCAGTTTCTTGGAGAATCGACCCTGATGACCTTCCTGGCACTGCTCATCGGTTTGCTCTTGGTGGAGCTGATGCTTCCAGCGTTCATGAAACTGACCGGAAAGGAGATGAGCTTGATTCAATCAGGAAACTGGCAGATTCTGGTTAGTTTGTTTATTTTCGCACTGATCACTAGCCTTATTTCTGGAAGCTACCCGGCTGTATTCCTCTCCGCATTCCGACCGGTCAAAGTCATCAAGAACATCGGACAGCTCGGCACAAGCCGGGGCGGTGTCCTTCGAAAGGTCCTGGTTGTTCTGCAGTTCACCTTCACCATCGGCCTGATCATCTGCACGGCTGTTATCTACCTTCAGCTTCACTTCATGCAAAGTAGGGACCTGGGCTACGAAACGGAAAACATCATCTCGTTTGCTGCTTATAATGACTATGAAACTAACTATGAGCCTGCCAAAAATGAGCTGCTCCAGAATCCAAACATCCTGAGCGTTAGTCGAGGTTTTCCGCCCCCAGATGGAGAATGGGGAACCACGCAGGTGGATTGGGAAGGAAAAGATCCCTCTGTGGAGGTTAAGATTGCAGGGGGAACATGCAGCTATGATTATTTAGAGGTCTTCAACCTGAAGATTGCGAAGGGACGTTTCTTCTCAGCGAAGTTTGCCAGCGACGACCAGAACTGGGTGTTGAATGAAACAGCCATCAAGGCGATGGAAATAGAAGATCCTATCGGCAAATGGTTTTCCTTTAGGGGTCAAAAAGGGACTATCATTGGAATCCTCAAGGATTTCCACGGTTCCTCTCTCCACAATCCGATTGCGCCAGTGGCGATGCAGACCGGAGAAGGATTCTTGGGGGG
>CAZSPM010000307.1:0-3579 GCA_964608785.1 uncultured Eubacteriales bacterium | reverse complement strand
CTGACCCCACTGTATGTGGAGCTTATGAAACTAATAAAAGCCTGACCCCACTGTATGTGGAGCTTATGAAACTAATAAAAGCCTGACCCCACTGTACTAATAAAGGCGTGCAAAAATAAATCTTATCTGTTAAAATATGGAAAATTTTGGAGATAGCAAGCGTGGATAACGTTCGCGTAGAGCGCGTAGAATCGAAAAAAGATTTAAAGAAGTTTATTCGATTTCCCTGGAAGGTATACAAGGATGATCCAAACTGGGTTCCGCCTTTGATCATGGATGTGAAAAAGAGATTAAACAGGAAAAAGAATCCTTTTTTCGAACATGCCGATATGGACCTTTTTTTGGCATATAAAAATAATAAAGTCACAGGCAGAATTGCGGCATTAGTGGATCAGAATCACAATAAATTTCACGACGAAAAAGTCGTCTTTTTCGGCCTCTACGAGAGTTTTGACGATCTAGAAACAGCGAAGAGTTTGCTGGATAAAGTCTCTGATTGGGGAAGAGAAAGAGGAATGGAAGTGCTTCGTGGGCCTATGAATTTGTCGATGAACGATGAATGCGCTTTCCTCGCTAAAGGATTTGATTCCCCTCCAGCCATTATGATGACCTACAATCCCCAGTATTACTTAGAGATTATGGAAAAATGTGAATTGGTAAAAGCCAAAGATTTGTATGCTTATTTCATGACAAAAGATCATGAGACAGCAGAAAAAGTTCAAATGATCGTAGAAAAGATAAAGAAAAAAGAATCAGGTATCACTTTAAGAACCATCGACATGAAGAATATTGAAGAAGAAGCAGAGAGGATAAAGTTTATTTATAATAACGCCTGGGAGAAAAATTGGGGCTTTGTGCCTTGGACAGAAAGAGAGATGGAGCATATGGCCAAAAAGCTCATACAGTTTGTTGATCCGAACCTTGTCGTTTTTGCGGAGGACAAGGGAAAGCCTATTGGCTTTGCCTTTGGTATACCCAATTACAATGAAGTGATCAAAAGAATGAATGGAAGGCTTTTTCCATTTGGGATTATAAAATTTCTTCTTTATCGAAAGAAAATTAAAAGCATGAGAGCTGTAGTTTTCGGCATTCTCAAGGAATACAGGCTGACTGGAGTAAGTTACCTTCTTTATTCAGAATTAGAGAAGAATGGTGTGGCGGGGGGATATGAGTGGTGTGAGATGTCTTGGCAGCTCGAGGACAACGAACCCATCAATAGGTTCGTTGCTTCTATCGGCGGAAAAGTCTATAAGATATACCGGGTCTTCGAGAAAAACATTATATAAAAGTTCCCTTCTGGAAGGATGAATAGACTGAGATTGATTCGGACGCTGGAGGAGGGAAAGTGAGCTACGAAAATCTAATAACAAAAAAAGAAGAAAATATTGGTTGGATAATCATCAATCGTCCAGTGAAACTAAACGCCTTGAATGCAGGTGCCATCAAGGAGCTGCACAGATTTTGTGTATGTCTGGACATTGCTAAAGAAATAATTAATAATGATCCCTTGGCTTTCGAGTATTCTATCGAAGCCATTAATAAAGGGCTAGATCAAGCCCTGGACGGAGGCCTTCTCTTGGAGGCAGAGCTCTTCGGCAAAGCTTGTTCCACAGAGGACAGCAAGGAGGGGACAAAAGCCTTTTTAGAGAAGAGAAAGGCCAACTTCAAAGGCACTTAAAGGGAGAATGAAATGGAAACATTCCAGGGAAAGCTTCAGGCTAAAGGCTTAAAGATTGGAATCGTCCTCAGCCGTTTTAACCAGTTCATTTCTGAAAGATTGCTTGAGGGCGCCCTTGATGCTCTTTATAAGCTGGGAGCTGAACAATCGGATATATCCGTTTACAAGGTTCCTGGTTCATTTGAAATTCCAATCCTCACTAAAAAGCTAGCTAAAGGAAAGAAAGTCGATGGTATTGTCTGTTTAGGCGTTCTAATTAGAGGAGATACTCCCCACTTTGATTTCTTAAGCGCAGAAGTTACTAAAGGATTAGCTCAGATTGCCATGGAAGAAGGCGTGCCTGTGTCTTTTGGCATCCTGACTGTTGATACGATTGAGCAAGGGATTGAACGCTCAGGAACAAAAGCTGGGAACAAGGGCTGGGATGCGGTCCTTTCTCTTGTAGAGACATTGAACCTGATAAAAGAGGCAGGTCTCGATTGAGGGTGAAATTGGTTCATGGGCAAGAGAAGAAAAGCTCGCGAGAGCACCTTGCAAATTCTTTTTCAATTAGAATTCGATATTGCCCAACTTGGAAAGACTCTAAACGACTATTGGAAGAGCAGGAAAGCTCACAAAGAGATAAGAGAATATAGCAACTGGTTGTCAAGGGGTATAATTACTCATCAGAAGAAAATCGATACTGTCATCCAATCAATTTCCGAGCATTGGCGTATTTCTCGAATGACTCTCATCGATCGCAATATTTTGCGAATGGCTGTTTTTGAACTCCTGTACGAGGAGAGTATTGATCCCGCCGTAGTCATCAATGAAGCCATCGAGATCGCCAAGAAATACAGCGGAGAGAAGGCTTCGACTTTTATCAATGGTATTTTGGATGCGGTAAGGAAAAACCTGGATGAGATAAAGAAATCTTTTAAGGAAAAGGAAGATGAGCAAAAAAGAAAAAGGACAAAAAAAGGAAAGCCTGAATGTTGAGAACTCTAAGCTAGGTGACCAGGAAGTCGCACGTCAAGCAAAAAAGAAGAAACTTGCGCAAGAAGGAGTAGATCTCTTTCCTCATAATGTAGAAAAAACCCATTCAATCTTTGAAATCGTGGAGAAGTTCTCCTCACTATCAACAGAGTCTCTTGAGGAAAAGAAGGTTAAAGTCAAAGTTCCAGGAAGAATTACAGCTGTTCGACGAATGGGCCGGGCCACATTTTTTCACATTGCGGATAGTCAAGCCAAGCTCCAAGCCTATCTGCGGGAAGACAAAATAGGTAAGAAAAATTATGACCTCTTCTCTCTCGTGGATATTGGAGACATGGTTTCTGTAGAGGGAGAATTATTCAAGACGAAAACAGGAGAATTGACTGTATTGACTTACTCCTTCACATTTCTGGCAAAGTGCCTTCATCCGCTCCCTGAAAAATGGCATGGATTACACGATGTGGAGCTTCGCTATCGAAAAAGATACCTGGATCTAATCATGAATCCTCGGGGAACGGAAATTTTCAGGCTCAGAAGTGCCATTATTTCAAAAGTAAGAGAATTCTTTGATGAGAAAGGATTCGTTGAGGTTGAGACACCTATGATGCATGATATCCCAGGAGGAGCTCTGGCTAGACCATTTAAAACTTACCACAATGCCCTTGGGATTGATCTCTATCTGAGGATCGCACCAGAGTTGTACTTGAAGAAGCTGATCGTAGGAGGCTTTGAAAAGGTTTATGAGATCAATCGAAATTTCAGGAATGAAGGGATCTCCTCTGAGCATAATCCAGAATTCACTATGTTGGAGTGGTACCAGGCTTACACTGATTATCATGATATGATGGAACTCACGGAAGAGCTTATCAATTTCCTCAGCCTTTCTATTCTGGGGAAGGAAGAGATAACTTATGGCGAACATAAGATCT
>CAZSPM010000306.1:0-3601 GCA_964608785.1 uncultured Eubacteriales bacterium | reverse complement strand
TGTATCTAGATACACAAAAGACCTTGACATCTTGATAGAGCCTGATGTCGAGAATGGTGAGAAGATTGTCGAGGCTCTGAATGAATTTGGATTTGGAAGCCTAAAGTTAACTCCAGAAGATTTTTGTAAGAAGGGAAACATTATCCAACTGGGTTATGAGCCATTAAGAGTGGATCTTATAACTGATGCTCCAGGAGTGAGTTTCGACCGAGTATGGCAAAGTAAAGTCACTGGGGTATATGGGACCGAAAAAGTATACATTATCGGAATGGATGACTTAATACTCATGAAAAGAAAATCTGGGCGCCTGGAAGATAAAATGGATTTAGAGCTGCTAATAAAAGCCAAAAATAAAGATTGATCTTCTATTTACAACAGTTTTATTTTCTTTCTCGTCAACCTTTTTCCAATTTGATGAGTCTATATATATTAGGTGATGAATAATGGGGAGGGGAAAAGTTCAAAATAGCGAGGCTGGAAATGAAGAAAAAACCTCTTCCCTTTTTCATTGTTTTATTTTGCCTTCAATTCGCTTATTCTGAATCACCCGAAAAAAAGGTTTATTTAACAAACCATATCAATCCTCATTCCCCTGTAATTGATGGGAAATTGGATGATCCTGTCTGGGACAAAGTTCCATGGGCAGGTGATTTTATTCAAAGGAACCCATATGAAGGGAAAGAACCTTCTCAAAAGACGGCGTTTAAAATCCTCTATGATGACAGAAACATTTATGTCGCCATTAAAGCCGATGATGAAGAGCCAGAAAAGATTGAGAGAAGAATGTCAAGGCGGGACGACCTTGAGGGCGACTGGGCTGAGGTTCATCTTGACAGCTATTTCGACCACCTGACAGCATTTTGCTTTGTGGTCAATGCCGCCGGCGTAAAGGGTGACTATGTCATCTCCAATGACGGAGATAGTGAGGATGATACATGGGATCCTATCTGGTACGTAAAAACTAATATTGATGAAACAGGCTGGACAGCAGAGATGAGGATACCCCTTTCTCAGCTTCGCTTCGGCAAAAAAGCCAGTCAAATCTGGGGACTGGAGGTTACTCGGAGCTTATTCCGGAAACAGGAAACTTCTCAGTGGCAGCTCATTCCTCAAAAAGCACCAGGCTGGGTTCATATGTTCGGAGAACTTCACGGCATAAAAGGGATAAAGGCCCAACGGCAGGTTGAATTGACTGCTTATTCAGTAGGGAAACTGCAGAGGTTTGAACAAGAGGACGGCAATCCTTTTGCCACAGGAAGCCTGGACAATCTTTATGGAGGACTTGACGGAAAGATAGGCCTCACCAGTGACCTCACCCTGGACTTTACGATTAATCCGGATTTCGGCCAGGTCGAAGCAGATCCTTCAGTGGTTAATCTTACGGCCTTTGAGACTTACTACACAGAAAAGCGACCCTTTTTCATAGAAGGAAGAAATATTCTCAGTTTTCAGATAATGGGTGGAGACGGAAGTTTCTCAAGAGATAGCCTTTTTTATACCAGGCGCATCGGACGGAGCCCTCAATATTATCCGGATACAGGAGAGAAAGAATATCTCGATATGCCTGAGAATACGACTATACTCGGTGCATTTAAAATTACCGGAAAGACAAAGAATGGAGTTTCAATTGGTATCATTGACAGCATTACAGCCAAAGAGAATGCCCAAATTAGTTATCTGGGACAACGCCAAGCAGAAGTTGTCGAGCCTTTCACGAACTATTTCGGGCTCCGGCTGCAGAAGGATTATAATAAGGGAAATACGATTTTTGGAGGAATGATCACCGCCACAAACCGCAATATCCAAAATGAGGAGTTGAATTTTCTCCATGGCGCTGCCTATACCGGAGGATTTGATTTTATTCACCGGTGGAAAGAGAAAACATATCATTTCTCCCTGAAGACCGTTTTCAGCCATGTCCAGGGTAGCAAAGACGCGATCCTTAGAACACAAGAATCATCCATTCGATATTTCCAGCGCCCTGATACAAACCATGTTTGGGTAGATCCCAACCGGACCTCGCTTTCAGGCCACGGGGGGACACTTACCTTCGGAAAAGGAGGCAGTGCCGGATTCCGTTTTTCCACTGGAGTTACCTGGCGCTCACCCGGGCTTGAACTGAACGATATGGGTTACATTCGCAGAGCCGATGCAATCTTGCAGTGGGTCTGGGCGAACTACAGGATTGCTGAACCCTTCAGTATTTTTCGCCAGCTCTCTTTTAATTTTAACGAGTGGGCAGGTTGGGATTTTGGAGGAGAGCAGATCTTCAAAGGTGGGAACACCGGTATATGGGGACAGCTTAAAAATTACTGGAGTATAAGCCTTGGAATGAACCGGCAAGGAGAAGGCCTGTCTTCAAGCGCCCTTCGAGGCGGACCGGCTCTTCGCTGGCCTGGAGGATGGAATGGCTGGGTTTCTGTCAATTCGGACAGCAGGAAAAATCTTCGATATTTTGTGGGGAGTTTCTTTTATTATGGAGATCAGGATGATTCCAGAGTAAATGGATTTGATATCGGTGCCACGCTCCGTCCGAATAAGGCTCTTTCCTTGTCACTTTCTCCTTCGTACGCATTTAGCCTGGACAAACTTCAATATGTGACGACTTTGGATCTGGATGCAGGAAAGAGGTATATCTTTGCCAGGATTGACCAGAAAACTCTGGGATTGACATGCCGGCTGAATCTCAGTCTGACTCCGGACCTGTCCATTCAGTTTTACGGGCAGCCCTTTATTTCTGCTGGGAAGTATTCTGAGTTCAAGAAAATTACTGATTCTAGAGCCAAAAAATATGGAGACCGTTTTTATGGATATACAGAAGATGAAATAGAATATAGCCCGGATGCAGAGGAATATTATGTCGACGAGAATCGTGACGGAATCTTGGATTATACGTTTGAAAAACCGGACTTCAATTTCATACAGTTCCGGATGAACCTTGTTGTCAGGTGGGAGTACATTCCTGGCTCAAGCCTCTATCTCGTCTGGTCTCAAGGAAGGACAGGAGTTTCATCTATTGGCGATTTTTCTTTCAGGGAAGGAATAAGGGATTTATTCGATGTCCATCCCCACAATGTCTTCCTGATCAAATTTTCCTATTGCTTCCAGCTGTAAAAGAGTAAGGCTCTCTATTAAAGATTTATATTTTATTATCAGTCGCTGAGATTAAACCTGACCTTCAATCACAATGCAAATCCGCGAGAAAATGCTCTCCATATTATCCAAATCTGGTGTCCGGAAGAGAATTACGAACAGAACATGCGCATCATGGAGAATATCCTCGAAAGCGTGGATATTACAGATTAATCTAACCAATATGCGATAAAGTATATATAAAGTAACAAAGGATAGAAAAAGTTCTGTAATAGTGGTAAATTCTCTAAGTTCATTTTAAAATGCATTATTTACTCTGATGGCTGGAAACGTAAAAAGATAGATCGTGAATGAAACATGTAAAATGAGGCAGCTAAGAAGATCATAAGCTACAGAATTCTCTGTACTCTTTCTCTGACAGAGAAGGAAAGATGTTTAAATAATAGAGAATAATATGATAGACAAGTATGGCAGAAACATAGACTATTTGCGTATCTCAGTCACTCAG
>CAZSPM010000305.1:0-3603 GCA_964608785.1 uncultured Eubacteriales bacterium | reverse complement strand
AGAGTACATTAGAAGATCGTCATTCCCGTGAAAACGGGAATCCAGGCTTGTTCCCGCAGAAGCGGGAATCCAGGCTTGTTCCCGCAGAAGCGGGAATCCAGATAGGTATGGTTTCCTGTGGAGCCTGTGCCTGCGGAGGCAGGTGCAGGAATGACATTTGTAATGCGGGAATGACAGAAGTATTGGTTAATGGTTTGTCAGTGAAAATTTTTTGTTATATCATAAGGAACTCTTGCATAAAAACAAGCTCTAAACACTTTGAGCCATATTCCTGTGAAATTGGATCTCAGAATAAAAATTTTAAGGGAAATGATCAGAACGAGATGAATGATATTAATCGCGGCCAATTGAAGTTTCTTATCTCCCTCTTGCTTTTTGCTGGCCTGATTATCTATCCAGTCTTCAGCCAAGAGGCCCCAGAAAAAAAGAAAGCAAGCAAAGAAAAAGAAATAAAATACTTTTCTTCCACCAGTTTATCTTTTCTCCTAACAAGTGGCAACAAGAAAGACTTCAATTTCAGTTTTGACACAGAGCAGAATCTCCATTTTTATAAAAATCGGATTAATTGGAAAGGAAACATCATTTTATCGGGCTCTAATGGGGAGAAAAAATCAGAGATTTATTATTCGCATCTCAAATATGACCGGAAGATCAATTCCCGTGTTTATCTCCTCGGCCTTTTAAGGTTTGAACGCAATAAGTTTGCAGGTTATAGCTTCCGATTCGCTGCCTCTGCAGGAGTGGGATATACCTTGATGAAGAGAAAGAAAATTGAGATTGCAGCCGAGGGAGCCATAGGATGGAGCAATGAAAATGACGTGGAAAAGCGCACAGGAGAACTCGTCAGCGATCAAAATTTTATAGAAGAAACAACGGTATCCAACTCATTTGTCTCGTCAATTTACTCTGCGAAGCTTGTTTATGACGTTACTTTATCTACTCAATTGACACAGCAAGAGGTTCTTTTCCTCAATATGGGAGGTTTGAATAAATACAGGCTGAATTCTTACTCATCTATCTCTGTCTCTATCAGCCGATATTTTGCTCTTAAAACGAGCCTACAAATCAATTATGATTCCCACCCTGTCTCTGGATATAAAAATATGGACCTTTTCTTGCTCAGCTCCCTTGTCATAAAAATCTAATCATTCGTATCCCCTTTTTTTCGTCATAGAGCCTGGATTCCCATTGAAGAAAAAATAGGTCTATGTTACGATTTAGCAAAAATATCATATTCATACCATGATCAGGGTTATCAGTGGAGTTTATAAGGGCAAGAGGCTGAAAAAGGTCTCAAGCCCCCTTGTTCGCCCGATTCCTGATAAGCTCAAGGAAGCACTATTTAATATTATTCAAGAAGAGATCAAAAACCGTGTATTTTTAGACGGATTTGCCGGTACTGGTTCTGTTGGAATTGAAGCACTGAGCCGCGGAGCCAAAAAGGCAGTCTTTATCGATGAATATTATCCCGCTATTAAAGTGATTAAGATAAATTTGGAAAAATGTGATGCCTTGGATAAGGCTCAAGTCATGCGGAAAGAATTCAATCGAGCAATCATTCAATTATCAAAAGAAGATGCTAAGTTCGACTTAATCTTTCTAGATCCTCCTTACAGGCTTCTGGAAGAAAGAAATCCTTTGAAGGTTATCAAAAAAAGGGGAATCCTTAAGCCTGAAGGCAAAACAATACTCCGCCATTATTATAAGACAAAATTTGCACCGAAATACTTTAACCTCAAGCGCCGAGTGACTATCGGGGACGATTCCCTCTCATTTTACGAGCTGAAATTATAATAAAATTTCACAATTTTGATGTCTTTCTGATCATCTCACCATAGCCAGGCTCAATCAAGGTGAGAAAAAATGGAGAAAAATCACCCCTAGAATCATCTCTAAGGGCGATTGAACAATCAATCCAGATTTGCAATCATATAAAAAAATACGATGAAAAGTCTGTCTTTTTACACATTTTGGAAAAAGAAAGACATCTAATCACTTATTTTGGCCTATTGATATATATTAAGACTGACAAAGGAGAAAGATGATGAAGAAGAATGAGGATATCCTAAAAGACTCTTCTCAAGCAATAAAAGAGATTGAAGAGCAACTAGAGAACACCCTTACCAAGAAAAAAGAAGATGCAGAAAAAAAACTCGATCAAATAAAAGAAGAGATCGATAAAAGAAGGGAGACGCTAGCTAACTTTGAGACCCAGATGGTAGAGTTAGAGAGTCATAAAGCGGACCTTGAAGCCAAGATAAGAGACCATCTCGATAAGGCCTTCCAATATCAAAAAGAAATTGAGAAGCTAGCAGAATCAAAGCTGAGTGAGCTGAAAAAAATGGATGAGATGGACCAGAAGATCGGAGAGCACCGCCAACAGGCTGAGGAGAAAACCACTGAATTGAAAAAAGGTCTCGAAGAAAAATTTGGGCTTGAGGCAAGCCCGCCTAAAAGCGAAGAGAGCGATGAGAAAGTTAAGGACAGCATAGAAGAGGAATTGAACAAACTTGGAAAGATTAAAGAACTTTTAGGATTAGCTGAAGTTTCTCAAACCGAAGAAGTTAAGACAGAAGAAAAAGCTGCCGAGGAGGAAATGGCTGAAGGAGAAATCACAGAGGAATTCCCTGCTGAGGAAGAGATTCAAGAAGAAGCTAAGCCAGAAGAGAAAGGCGTAGAAGAAGTCAGGCCAAAAGCTGAGATTGTAGAGGAAGCTACCCCGAATGAAAAGGTCGAAGAGGAGGCCAAACCTGAGCAGGAAGACATAGAGGATGTCTTTCAAGAGGAAATGGCTGAAGAAGAAGTTAAACCGGAAGAAGATGTTGAAGAAGCCGTGCAGCATGAAGAGATGGCACCAGAGAAAGAAGCGCCAACAGAATTCATTGAAACAGAAGAGCCCGGTTTGAAATCAGAAGGAAAGGAACAAATTATGGAAAGCTCTGCTCCTGAGGACATGATATTTAAAGAAGAACCCCTTCCAGGGGAAGAACAAGAACCGGAAGTTAAAGAAGATGTCTCATTCCAAGCTCCTCCTGAGGATGAAAGTGATTTAAGAGAAAAAATGGCCCTGTTGGAGAATCTCAAAAAATCAGAGTCAGTAGAGGGAGAAGATCAAATCATCTATTATCAAGGCGAGAAAAAAACCCTCATAGATGGAAGAAGCCTTTTCACAGCCATCGATAGCCGCATTCAACAAGCTAGAGATTTGTATCAAAATCTGGATCCAAACTCCCCTCCTAAAGATCAATTCAAAATAAAACAAGAGATAAGAAATAGCCAAGAGAACCTGCGAAAATTATTTCTGAGAACAATCGATATGTATGAGAAGGAGTCATTCTCCTTGCCTGAATTCTCATCTGATGTTCTCAATATAAATGCTCTCAAGGATATTTTAGAGCATTTGAGCATGCTGAACTGGAGCAACGAAGATAACTTTGGCTTTTTTAATGACCGAATCGATAAAATGAAAAGGACCTTTTATTCCAAAATTACTCCCCACGAAATCTATTCAAAATCTATTTATGAAGAACTGAGCGCCTAATCAGACGCCCATTCTATCGAAGCTTCGGAAAACATACAGGAATGTCTTCGCTCCACTCGGAT
>CAZSPM010000304.1:0-3619 GCA_964608785.1 uncultured Eubacteriales bacterium | reverse complement strand
AAGGAGGTTTCATATGAGTATAAAAATCGGAATTAATGGATTCGGACGCATCGGCAGAAACTTCTATCGAGCCTCTTACCAAGATCGTGATTTAGATATTGTCGCCGCAAATGATATCACTGATTCCAAAACTCTAGCTCACCTGCTGAAATATGATTCTGTCCTGGGGATTTTAGAGGCAGATATTCAAGCCTCAGAAGATGCAATAATAGTTAATGATAAAAAAATAAAAATCCTCTCTGAGAGAGATCCAGGTAATCTTCCCTGGAAAGAACTAGGAGTCTCAATCGTAATTGAAGCCACGGGTTTATTCAGGAAAAGACCGGATGCAATCAAGCATATTGAACAAGGGGGTGCTGAAAAGGTTATCATTTCTGCTCCAGCCACAGAACCTGACGTGATGGTTGTCTTGGGAGTCAATGAAGAAATATACGACCCAGAAAACCACAACATTATCTCCAATGCCTCCTGCACAACCAATTGTCTAGCCCCTGTTGTCAAAGTGCTCCACCAGGAGTTTGGTATTGAAAAAGCCTTCATGACAACGATTCATGCTTACACGAATGATCAAACACTCCTCGATATGCCCCATAAGGACCTCCGTCGGGCTCGAGCAGCCGCTGTATCTCAGATTCCAACCACAACCGGAGCTGCCAAGGCTGTGGGTATTGTCATCCCTGAGCTCGAAGGCAAAATCGACGGCATCGCCATAAGAGTTCCGACAGCAAATGTTTCCGTCGTTGATTTGGTCGCCCTTTTAAAGAAAAATGCCAGCGCAGAAGCCGTCAACGAATCTTTTAAGAATGCCGCCGAGGGAAACCTGAAAGGAATCCTTCAGTACACCGATGAGCCTCTTGTTTCCGTTGATTTTATGGGTAACCCCCATTCTGCCATCGTGGACTCTCTCTTCACTCGAATAACGGATGAGAACCTGGTGAAAGTGCTCGCCTGGTACGATAACGAATGGGGCTATTCCTGTCGCATGATGGACTTGATCAAGTACATCTCTCGATAAACAGAGCTATGCTCTCCCTCCGAGAATTGGATTTACTGGGAAAAAGGATTTTTCTCCGCGTTGATTTCAATGTTCCCCTGGATGAAGAGGGGAAAATCAGAGATGACACCCGTATTAAAGCTGCTTTACCCACATTAAATTATCTCCTTGAACAAAATGCAAGAGTCATAACTGCGTCCCACTTGGGACGTCCTAAGGGAAAATACAATCCTCAACTCAGTCTCAAACCTGTGGCTGAGCGGTTATCGGAGCTAATCTCTCAAGAGGTCTTACTGGCTCCCGATGTCATCGGAGATGAAGTCTTGCAGCTAAAGAAAGAGCTTAAAGAGGGTCAAGTGCTTCTTCTTGAAAACCTCAGGTTCCATCCTGAAGAAACTGCAAATGATTCCTGTTTTGCTCAGCATTTGGCTCAAGAAGTCGACTGCTATGTCAATGACGCATTCGGTGCTTGCCACCGCGCTCATGCCTCAGTTGTGGCCATAACGCAATACACAAGTAAACGAGCAGCAGGCTTTCTGGTTGAAAACGAGGTTGAATATTTGAGCAAAGCCGTTCATTCTCCTCAGAAACCCTATGTCGCCATCCTCGGAGGGGCAAAAGTATCGGATAAGATTCCGGTCATAGAAAACCTCCTAAACAAAGCAGATAGCATTCTCATCGGAGGGGCCATGGCTTACACTTTTTTCAAGTCCCAAGGGTTCGATGTCGGACGTTCCCTCGTCGAAGAAGACAAGACGGATCTTGCGCTGATGATCTTAAACAATGCTAAAGAAAAAGAGGTGAATTTCTCTCTTCCTTCTGATCATATTATTGCCTCTGCGATAGAGCCTGGAGTAGAAGCGCAAATAATAGACTCTTTTCCTATCCCACCCCACCTAATGGCGCTCGATATCGGGCCAAAGACTGCAGAGGAATACTCAGAAATCATTGCCCATGCACAGACAATTTTCTGGAACGGACCTATGGGAGTCTTTGAAATCGACAAATTCTCTGCGGGGACAATGAAGATTGCCGAGGCAGTAGGAGACTCTAAAGCCCTTTCAATCGTGGGTGGAGGAGACTCAGTGGCTGCGGTTTATAAAATAGGAATCAGTGAAAAAATCTCCCATATATCAACAGGAGGAGGAGCTTCATTGGAATTCATTGCCAACGAGACCCTCCCCGGTATTGAAGCACTAAAGGAGTGACAAAATGACTATCGACAACAAAAGGCCATTTATTGCCGGTAACTGGAAAATGCATAAAACAATTCCAGAAGCAGTGGAGCTAGTAAAAGCTCTGAACGAAGCCATTTCGGAACCGACAGATGCCGAAATCGTTGCCATTCCTCCTGCCACTGCTCTTAGTGAAGTCAAAAAGGCACTTCAAGGAAGCACAATAAAGATCGGGGCCCAAAATTTTTATTGGGAGGAAAAAGGAGCTTTTACTGGAGAAGTTTCTGCACCCATGCTCAAAGATGCAGGCTGCCAATATGTGGTTATCGGCCATTCAGAAAGGCGCCAATATTTTGGCGAAACAGACGAAACTGTCAATAAAAAAATCAGAGCGGCTTTAGCTCAAGAGCTCATTCCGATTGTCTGTATCGGAGAGTCACTGGAAGAAAGGGAGAAAGAAGAAACAATCGAGAAAGTTGAATCTCAGATCAATGCTGGATTGAATGGACTGGGCAAAGAAGAAATGAGCCAGATCATCACAGCTTATGAACCTATCTGGGCCATCGGGACAGGTCTAACCGCAACTCCTGCTCAAGCTGAGGAAGTCCACAGCTTTATAAGAGAGAAACTCACAGAAAAATATGGAAATGAAATCGCTTCCTGTGCTATAATTCTCTACGGCGGTTCAGTGAAGCCAGAAAACACATGCTCTCTGTTAATAGAGCAAAATATAAACGGAGCACTGGTTGGAGGAGCATCACTCGAAGCTGGCTCCTTCATTCAAATCGTCAAGGAAAGTATAAAGGCTTATAAGGAAAAATGAGCGAACTAATCACAGCCATTCACATTATCGTTTGCATTGTTCTCATCATAGCCGTCCTTCTTCAATCGGGTAAATCAGCCGACCTGGCAGGAGCTTTTGGGGGTGGAGGAAGCCAGACGGTCTTTGGCCCCCGCGGTGCAGCAAGTTTTCTCTCCAAAGTGACTACAATTAGTGCAGTCCTATTCATGGTGACTTCGCTCGGGCTCTGGATTCTATCTGCTAAGGGAACCGGATCTGTTGTAGGAGGAGAAGAAGCCCCAGCAAAGGAAACCCCGGCAGTAACTGAAACAAAACCTGGTACAGAAACAAAAAAAGAGGCCTCAAAGCCAGAAGCTAAAAGCACTGAGCAGAAACAGGAAAAAAAGAAGGAAGTCCCAGAAAAAAAGAAGAAAGAATAAACCAGCTTCCCAGGCATTGATGCCGAAGTGGTGGAATTGGTAGACACGCTAGCTTGAGGGGCTAGTTCCTGAATATCGGGAGTAGGGGTTCGAGTCCCCTCTTCGGCATTACTTCTCATTGTTATCATCAAAATAAGAAAAAAATCTAACTTTGCAGGTGGCACATTGCTGGGGGGCAGCGCACCCTTTTGCTATAATCTAGAAAAATATTCTTTTTATTGCAACTTTT
>CAZSPM010000303.1:0-3628 GCA_964608785.1 uncultured Eubacteriales bacterium | reverse complement strand
CCAGAAAAGTAATTTATATTGTTAGTTGTGCTTTCTATACACGCTTTTATTTAGAATAAATATATTTTATTTGTATGAGGTAGAAAATGGCAGAAAAAGTTAGACCTCAAAACAAAAAGGAACTACCTCATATTTTCAAAGACTCATTCTTTGTTCCTGAAAAAAGTAGGGGAAGAAAATTCTTTGCTTTTCCTGTCGCTTTGATCTTTCATGCTGTCATTATCGCTGCCATGATTGTCCTCCCTCTTCTCAGCACTTCAAACTTACCTCAGGTAGAGGTTTACAGCGCATTCCTTGCACCTCCGCCACCTCCACCTCCTCCGCCTCCTCCCCCAGCTAAAAAACGTAAAACATCTAAAAGAAGAACACGCATCAAACCTGTCCGTTCCCAAACCACCATAGAACCCGGTAAACTCGTCGCTCCTGTCGAAATACCAGAAGAAATCGCCGAAGAAGAACTCTCCGATATCGGCATCGAAGGCGGTGTCGAGGGTGGAGTCGAAGGCGGTGTTGTAGGCGGTGTCCTCGGTGGCGTCGTCGGCGGTGTCCTCGGTGGCGTCGTCGGTGAAGTCGAAGCCCCTATCAGAGCTGTCGGCGAAATCAAACCACCCAAACTCATAAAAGAAGTCCTTCCCATCTACCCCGAAATCGCCCGCCAAGCAAGAGTCGAAGGAGTTGTGATCGTCGAAGCAACCACGGATATCTACGGAAGGGTTCAGACGGTGAAAATCCTCAGATCCATCCCCCTTCTTGACCAGGCAGCCACCGATGCTGTCCGTCAGTGGGTCTATGAACCTATGATCATCAACGGCCGCCCAAGAGGTGTTATCTTTACTGTTACCGTTAGATTTAAGTTAAAATAAAAAGCCATAGATTGCTTTCGACATTTAAAAGGAGGTACTTAAAATGCAATTTGGTCTGATTGAAATGTGGCAGGCTATGGGAGCTGTAGCCAAAACAGTTGCGATTCTCTTAATTTTTCTTTCCATCATTTCTATTTATCTCTTTATCGAGAGGCAGCTGGTCTTTGCGAAAGCCAGAAGAAAATCTAAACAGGTCGCACCCAAGCTCGCTGATCTATTGAAAGCCGGGCAGGTGAAGGAAGCCTTGGCTCTTTCTTCAAAGAAAGAATTCAAGGGAAGCCATTTGGCTCGAGTGACTGCTGCTGGAATCCAAGAATTCTTTGAGGGGAAAGAATCAAATCTCAACCTCGAAGAACAAATTGAAACAGCTCAGAGAGGGTGTGAAAGAGCTGCGACAATTTTCACGCAAGAGCTGAAGAGAGGACTGAATACTATAGCTACAATCGCTACCTCTTCTCCTTTTATCGGACTTTTTGGAACCATCGCTGGAATCATCAATGCTTTCCGCGGGATGGCCTTAACAGGTTCTGGGGGAATCGGTGCCGTTGCTGGAGGTATTGCCGAAGCTTTAATTACAACGGCTTTTGGAATCGGTGTGGCTATCATCGCACTGTGGTGCTATAACTTCTTAGTCACAAAGATTGACACCTACGGCGCTGAGATGTCAAACACGAGCTCTCAGATTGTTGATTTCTTCGTGAGAAAAACAGAAGAAAGACCTTAATATAAAAACAATTATACAAAAATAATAAATAGAGAGGTATAAAATGGGATTTGCAGCTGGTGGTAGGGATGATGAAGTCACGTCTGAACCTAACGTCGTTCCCCTATGTGATGTTTTGCTTGTTCTTCTCATTATTTTTATGGTCGTCACTCCCTTAGTCCAAAAGGGATTCGACCTTAGACTGCCTACTGCTCTTAACACAATACAAATGCCAGATAACCCTGAGGTCGTCCTCTCCATTAGAAGAGACGGCTCCCTGTACGTTAATGAAGATCAAGCGACAATGGAAACCCTTCAAACAATGCTAGAAGAAGCTTTCATGACTGCAGGTGAGCAGAAACTCTATGTAAAAGCAGACCAAGACTTGGAATACGGACTCATCGTTGATGTGATCCAAGTTGTTAAAGATGCCGGGATAGAAATAGTAGGTATTATTGCCGAGGTTAAGACGGAAACTATCGATTAACTTTAGCTAAATCAGTCGGTTTTCTATATTCTTAGCCAACCTGAATCCATTCAAAAAAACCAATCATTCCGGCGGAAGCAGGAATCCAGATTTCTTTCTGTCATTCCCGTGTAAATGGGAATCCAGAGACATCCTTGTCATTCCCGTGTTCTGGATTCCTGCTGCCGCAGGAATGACGTTAGCCTTTGCTGTCGAGCTTGTTTCTGCTACACGCCTCCGCGGGCACAGGTTTCGCAGATACAGGAATCCAGATTTCTTTCTGTCATTCCCGTGTAAACGGGAATCCAGAGACATCCTCGTCATTCCTGTGCAAACAGGAATCCAGAGACATCTTCGTCATTCCTGTGCAAACAGGAATCCAGGATTATCTACTTCCCTTTCATATAAATCAATCTATTATATAAGGTACCGTTCGTTTACTGCAAAGAATATAAACGTAAGAATTTTTCATATTTCTGGATTCCTGCTGCCGCAGGAATGACGTTAGCCGCCTGGCAGGAATGACGTTATCCTACTGTACAAAGAGAACACTCAACATCTTCCTTTCCCTTAGGCTTCCATCCTAACGCCTTTTCCCAAACCTCCGCACTTTCCATACACAAATAGATGGGAACTTCATCGCCGCCGTTTTTCTTAATGGAGCTCGCAATCTTTTTATAGAGTCCAAGGCGAAGGGGCTTAAAATAACGGATTTTTCCATCTTTTCCCTGAATAAATTCATCATAGATAATTTTAGACCTAGGGAACCTCTTTTTAATAATCGGTTTTAAAGGAGGAGGAAATCTCAGACTTCCGAGGCTAATCCAAGCAATTCTGGATGGATCAATCGCCTTCAGCAGCTTTCTTATGACTTCTCCGTAATCTTCTTCCCATCCGGGAAAGCGGATAATGGGATCAAAATGGAAACCCAGTCGAAACCCTTTTTTTAATACTTGCCTCGCCGCATCTATCCTTTCATCCACTGGAGGAGCATCCCTCTCCTCCTCCTGCGCTATTCTGTAGGAATTGAGAGACCAAGAGATGACTATGTTTTCAGCCGGACTGGTCTCTAAAACATTCTCGATGTTTGTAGTCTTTGTTTTCAGCTCAAAACAGGCATTCCTTTTTCCTCTGAAATAGGAAATCAAATCTCTGGAATTCTCTGTAATATGGTCTAAAGCCAACGAATCTCCAAGTTCGCCTGTTCCAATACGGAGAGCACGATGTCTTTTTTTATGCAAAAAAATATCTAGGTGTTTCCATAGATCTTCGATATTGACATGAATAGTGATGAGAGGATTTGTCAGATATGACTGAAGAATGCAATAAGAACAGTCAAGGGGACAATGGAGATCCAGATTAATAATATAGTAATTACAGCCAATATATTGGGGTGTGCAGGGACAAGGCTTGATGAAATTTCCTTTTTGCCGTGTGAGCAAGAGATACTTTTTTCCCTTCTCTAAAGCATTCCTCAGTGTTTTTACCTTCTCTATCAATTCCTGCGGACGATTTGTGATCTCTACAGGTATCTGACCGATGTTTTTAAGGATTCTCTCTGTCAAGGGAAAATCCAGAATTCCCGCATCAACGTAG
>CAZSPM010000302.1:0-3636 GCA_964608785.1 uncultured Eubacteriales bacterium | reverse complement strand
GTAAGGTCTCCACTTGAACCCTCTGGGAAACCAATTTTTTTTTCAATAAGGTCTCCTTGAGTACCTTTTCCACTGCCAGGAGGACCTAACAGAATAATTCTCATCCTCTCCTTCCTTTTATTCGGCTTCGGCGCATAAATCCATCATAGTGACGCATAACCAGCTGAGCTTCAATCTGCTGTAATGTATCCATGGCCACTCCAACGACAATAAGAATCGATGTCCCGCCAAAATAAAAATTCACATTCATCCCTTGCGTAAACCAGGTGGGTAGATTGGCCTCTAGAAAATCTCCGATAAAGGGAAGAGTCTGAACTTTAAAGCCAGTGATCAAAAATTCTGGTAAAATGGCAACGGCGGCCAGATAAACAGCGCCTACCAATGTAATTCGGGATAGGACGCCATCTATGAAATCAGAAGTGTTTTTCCCCGGTCTTATTCCAGGGATAAAGCCTCCGTATTTCCTCAAATTGTCTGCAACATCGGAAGGATTGAAAATAATAGACACATAAAAAAAGGTGAAGAAAATAATAGCAGCGACATAGAGAAGAGTATAAAGTGGCATTCCCAAGCCAAACTGCTGGGCAATTTGCTGGAAAAAATCATGTTTTACAAGTTGAGCTAAAGTTGAGGGAATAGTAATGACTGAGGCTGCAAAAATAATGGGAATAACACCGCCAGTGTTCACCCGCAGCGGAAGATGGGTGCTCTGACCTCCATAAACTTTCCTCCCAACTACTCTTTTGGCGTAAGACACAGGAATCCGCCTCTGCCCTCTTTCTACAAAAACAATGCAACCCACTACCGCTACCATCAATACCATAAGAAAAATGAGCCTTAAGGGATCCAAATCTCCTGTTCTCACGCTGGTCAAAAGGCTATGAATTCCTGAAGGCAAACTAACGACAATCCCAGCAAAGATGATAAGAGAGATGCCGTTTCCTATCCCACGTTCAGAGATCTGTTCTCCCAACCACATAACAAAGACTGTCCCGGTTGTTAGGGTCAGAACTGTCATTAAAATAAAACCCAAACCGGGATTAGGAACAATGGCCAATCCACCGGGAGCTGTTTGGGATTGCAACCACAAACCAATACCAGAAGATTGGATGGCGCAGATTATAATGGTTCCATATCGTGTGTACTGGGTGATTTTTTTCCTTCCGAGTTCTCCCTCTTTTGACAACCTCTCCAAGTAGGGCCAGACCACTTGAAGCAGCTGGAGGATGATGGAAGCACTGATATACGGCATGATACCCAGAGCGAAAATCGTCATCTTGGACATATTCCTTCCAGAGAAAAGATCAACAAAACCGAGAATCGTTCCCCTCTGGGCCTCCCAGAACTCTTCCAAGGCAGGCCCGCTGATTCCTGGATTAGGAATCTGCCAGCCAATTCGATAAATAGCTAAAAGAATTAATGTAAATATCACCCGCTTTCTAAGATCTGGGATACTGAAAATGTTTCTAATGCTATCTAACATCACTTGCTTCCTATAAGAATAGCTTTCCCTCCCGCTTTCTCAATTTTCTTCATAGCCGATTGAGAAAACTTGTGGGCATGTATAGTTTTGGCAGAGGAAATATTTCCTCTTCCTAGAATCTTAACAGACTCAGATTCATTCTTTATTATTCCGGCCTCCACCAGGTCTTTGAGCTTGACCTCTTTTTTTGCGAGTTTCTCAAGCCTTTCAAGGTTAACCTCACTGAATTCCTTTCTAAAAATATTGGTGAAGCCTCTCTTTGGGAGCCTGCGATGAAGAGGCATCTGTCCACCTTCAAATCCTCTCTTGCCAGAATATCCGGATATGGATGTTTGGCCCTTTGTACCACGACCCGCTGTTTTTCCCCGTCCGGAACCCGGTCCTCTCCCCACTCTTCTTTTATTCTTCCGGGAATTACGGGCCGGATGCAAGCTGCTCAGATTCATTTTTTCTCCAACGCCTCCACTCTTACCAGATGAGGAACCTTTCTGATCATGCCCCAAATCTCTGGACAATCTTTCCGAATAACTTCTGAGTTGACTTTCCTCAGCCCAAGCCCTTTTACTACTTCGCGCTGTTTCCTGGGATGACCTATGAGGCTGCGCACTAGTTTTACTCTTAACTGATTCTCACTGGATTTAGATCTGTCGATTGGTGCTTTTGTCACCTTTTTTTCTATCACTTTCGTGGGTTTCTCCTGTTTTAATGCCATATTTTTTCCTTTGGCTTGCTTCTGTTTTTGGAAACCTGATCAGGGTTTTTAAGTCTTTTCAAGGCATCCATAGTGGCATGTGCTACACTTATAGGGTTATTACTGCGAACTGATTTGGTCAATATATCCTTTATGCCAGCCAATTCCATGATTACTCGGACAGCACCACCAGCAATAACTCCAGTTCCTTTTGAGGCTGGTCGGAGAATAACAAGCCCTCCTCCGGCCTCTCCTTTGATATAGTGAGTGACTGTTGTTTCCTTCAAGGCGACTTTAATTAAATTCTTCTTTGCGTCTTCGACAGCTTTACCTATAGCTTGGGGGACCTCTCGAGCTTTCCCTTTGCCTATTCCGACCAGGCCTTGCTCATTCCCAACAGCCGCCAATGCAGAGAAACTTAAGTTTTTGCCACCTTTGACGACTTTGGTTACTCTTCGGATAGAAATCACCTGGTCTTTTAACTCAACCTCTTCTTCCGCTTCTTGCTCTATTTCTGGAGCTGGCACTGCTTCTTTTGCTTTTGCATCGACTGTCTTATCCTTTAATTCTTCGTCTTTTTTCTTTTCTTCTTTCTTTAGTTCTTCCTCGGCCACTCTATTTCCTCCTCTTGGGATCCTTCAAAAAGTGAGCCCTCCCTTTCTCATGGCTTCAGCTAACGCCTTGATACGACCATGATAAGGATAAATTCCTCTATCAAAAACCACTCTCTCGATTTTTTTCTTTTTCAGTCTTTTCGCCAGCGTCTCTCCTAAGGCTTGACTTGTTGGTATATTTTTATAATTTTTGTTTTTTTCTCTGAATTCCTTCTCAAGAGAAGAGGCGGAAGCTAAAACACTGCCATTCTCATCATTTACAGCCTGAGCATATATGTAGCGGTTACTCTTGAAGACATGCACTCTTGGTCTCTCTTGAGTACCTCCGATCTTCTTCCTGATTCTCTTTCTTTTTCGCTTTTTGGCAATTTTCTTTAATGAGACTTTATTCTTATACATCGGCAACCACTCCTGCTTTGCGTTCTTTTTTAATCAACCGTTCGCCAACATAGCGGATTCCTTTTAGCTTGTAAGGATCCGGTTTACGAAAGCTCCGTATTTCCTGTGCTACTTGACCAACTCTCTGCTTATCAATTCCTTTCACAGTAATCAACGTGGGTTTCTCCAATACGATTTCTATATCTTCCGGTATCTTATAAACAACCGGTTTGGAATAACCCAGGTTTAATTCCAATCTCTCTTTATCAAGCTTTGCCCGATATCCCACCCCTACAATTTCCAGTTGTTTGGAAAAACCCTCGGAAACTCCTTGAGCTGCATTATTGGCCAAAGTTCTGCTCAGGCCATGAAAAGAACGCTCCTCTTTTGTATCATTTGACCTAGTTAGAATGAGTCTATTATCCTCAATCCTTGCTTTAATCCCAGGCATTAGTGGAGAAATAAGCCTC
>CAZSPM010000301.1:0-3638 GCA_964608785.1 uncultured Eubacteriales bacterium | reverse complement strand
CTGAATGTATTTTATCAAAATAAAAAATTTAATAAAATTGGCAAATTTTACAAAAATACAGGTGAAATCCATGCCTATGACGCCCAGGTGATTCAGGGAAGGCGTAAGATTGCCAACTATTTCAAGCGGCTCTACGAGTTGGGAGATGTGACTGACCTCAAATTTAAAGCTAAATGTGTCTATGTGAAAAAATTGGAAGGTATTACAGTAGGATATCTTTTAAAAATGGGTGTTATTCAAGAGAAAGATAGACCTGCGGGTGTGGAAGATACGGATAATGTTACTCATTCACTTCATGCGATTATCTCTATTGAGTTCACGAAGGGGGGAAAAAAGTATAACCAAGGCTTTGGTTCTGGCTGGGATGGATGGCATATCGATGGTTGTCCATGGTGGTGAGATTAGTTATTTTATCGCTTTAATTGTCCTATAGGCGTTTTCAATTATAATCCGAAATCAGCGTCTGCATTAGAGAAGCCTTATCTTTAGTAACAACATCCTGTCAAATGGAGACGGGAAAGCTTGAGAGGCGGTCTTTTGCTCTCTATCTTCAAAATATCCCAATAATCTTGACTGAAGAGATGTGCCCCTTTATTATGAGGAGTGGAAGAATTTGTCCAACCAGTTCTGAAAACACAAGGAGGACAAAGGAAAGGAACTTCACGATGTTAAAACTGAAAGAGGTATTGTTCAAAAAAATTGAGCCAGGTTCAGAGATTCAGGAAGAGGATGAAACTCAACGAATTCAGATAGCCACGTGCGTCCTCCTCCTAGAGGTGGCAAAGTCCGACGATGAGTTCAGTAGCATAGAGAAGACGACAATCTCTGCTGTCTTGAAAAAGAAGTTTCAGATATCAGATGAGGCCGCCGAGGAATTGATGGAGGTTGCCAAAGGAAGAAGGGAAGAAAGCATTGATCTTTGGGAATTTACCAACCTGATCAATGAGAATTATCCCGCGGAAAAAAAGATCAAAGTCGTCGAGGCGGCTTGGCGAGTCATATATGCCGATTCCAAACTGGATAAGTATGAAGATCATTTTGTTCACAAATTGGCCAGATTACTCCGGCTGGGACATGAAGAGATGATCGAGGCTAAGTTGAGGATTCTGAACGAGATAAGGTCTTGAACAGCTTTGGCGTATATAGAGCTTATTTAGATAGCAAGCCGGCTATTCCTTAGAGCAAAAATAGTTATATTAGTCAGGAGATGATAGCTATAAAGTATAGAAAAGATAAATAGAGTGAATATAGGTATATTTAAGTTGTAAACAACTCTTTAGTCTGAATTATATATAACTACGAAGATACTTTAAAATACATCCCAGAACCTACATGGCTAATTAGGGCACAGCTCTTGCTAGCGATTACCCCAGGCGAACTAAGAGCTTGACAGATATTTTGCTAGCCATTCATGGACGACTTTCCACCAGAGCTCGGCATTCTGAGGCTTACTTACGAAATGGGTCTCATCAGGAAAATAGACAAGTCTGGAAGGAACCCCCATCCTTTGGAGTGATGTATACATCTGAAAACCTTGAGTTACAGGAACTCGGAAATCATATTGACCATGGATGACCAAACAGGGTGTTTTGAAATTCTGGACATAGAGACTGGGAGAGAATTTTTCATACTGCTTGGGGTTTTTCCAGGGAGTGCCTTTGAATTCCCATTCGGGAAACCAAAGTTCTTCTGTAGATCCATACATGCTTCTCAGGTCAAAGATTCCTGCATGAGAAATGAGACATTTGTAAGTGTCTGTGTGACCCGCAATCCAGTTGATCATATAGCCACCGTAGGAAGCGCCCGCCGCTCCTTTGAGATTTGGGTCGATAAAGTCATATTTGGATAGAACATAATTCAAGCCTAGCATCAAATCTATATAAGGTTTTCCGCCCCAATCGCTTGTTATGCTGTCTGTAAAATCCTGTCCATAACCAGTGCTTCCGTGGAAGTTGATCATGACCACTGCATAACCAGGCGCAGCGAACATCTGAGCATTCCAACGAAAGTGGAATTCATCTTCCCAGGCACCTTGCGGCCCGCCATGAATGAGCATAACCAGAGGGTATTTTTTGGCAGGATCGAAGAGGGGAGGCTTTAAAATCAAGCCGTGGACTTTATCCCCACCTGCGCCCTTAAACCAGAATTCTTCGAGTGGATTCATTTCCAGTCGAGAGAGGATTTTCTTATTAACTTCGGTTATCTGTTTGAGGCTTTTATTTTTTAGATTATAACCGAATATTTCTGTAGGCTGGTTAATGGCTTCCTTAGCAAAAATAATATTTTCTCCATCCGGGCTCACGGTGAAACTTCCTGTTGTCATTTTATCTACCACTTTTTCAATTTCTCGGTTTGCAAGGGAAATTCTGTATATCGGACGGAATCCCATCTCAGAGCCGGAAAAGAAAATCTGTTTACTATCGGGTGTCCAGGTCATACTTCCAATCGAGCGGTCAAAATCCTTGGTTATGTTAGTGGATCGTCCAGATTTTCGGTCATAAAGCATGAGGGAATACTTGTCAGCCTCAAAGCCAGGACGAGCCATCGCTCGATAGGCTATGAATCGGCCATCAGGTGAATAGTGGGGCGAGTTGTCGTTGGCTTTGTTTTGGGTAATCGGCTTCATCTCACCTTCTTTGAGCGATACGATAAATAAGTCATTATTAGTGCTTGTTGCAACTACCGATTCTTTGTTCATCACAAAGCAGATTTCCTGACCATCGGGAGAGAATGTATAGTCATGAGCACTTCCCAGAGATATAGGAGGACAGTCGTATTTTCCCGGTGTTAAATCCTTCGATTTTCCTCCTTCAACAGGCATGATCATCAGATGACTTCTTTTCTCATCTCTCCAATGATTCCAGTGTCTGAAAAGCAAATCATTGAAGATTTTTGCCTTGACCTTGCTTTTCTTCTTTTTTTCCTCTCTCTTTTTGTTGCAATCTTCATCCGCACAATCTGGGTAAACATCTGAAATGTAAGCCAAGTATTTCCCGTCAGGAGACCATATAATGCCCCCGGCTCCTGTGGGGACATCAGTGATTTGATAAGCTTCACCACCTTGTAAGTTTATCATCCAGATTTGAGCCGAACCCCCACGTGTTGATATGAAAGCAATCTTCTTTCCGCTTGGAGACCAGCGGGGTCGGAAGTCGGCTTGAGAAGATGTGGTCAGCTTACGCAGGGAATTTCCTTCAACAGATATAAGCCAGATGTCACTGTTGCTTGAATTTTCATCCTTGTTCATTTCAGTGATGACAAAAGCTATCGTTTTGCCATCCGGTGAGAGCTGAGGGTCGCCAATTCGTTTGATTTTGATGAAGTCATCAAAAGTAATCGGATGAGCATCAGCAGAGAACAGTGAAAGAGATAGGATGGATGAAATACATAATAAAATAAAAGGCAAAAAAGTTATACGTATTCGTTTCATGTTATCCTCCTAGGGGGTCGCATCTCAACATTTGACATTTTATTTTTTCTTTTCACAAATAAAATGTCTCTTTATCCTACCATATTGTTGCCAATGGCCAAAAGATAAAATTCAAAGCTTTTTTTATAAATCTCTTTGTTTTGCTAAATGTCACATGTTGAGATGCGACCCCTTTAGCTCCGTAATCCCAGCTCCTTGATTATATGCT
>CAZSPM010000300.1:0-3638 GCA_964608785.1 uncultured Eubacteriales bacterium | reverse complement strand
ATCTGTCCCGCTTCCTATTTGGTTCGGCCGTTAACCAACTAAAGCTAAAATCACCCTGTCCCATAAAGGTTATTAAAGAGGGATGAAAGTTAAAAGTAACTGGCCTCTCTAAAATATTATAAAAATAAGGGGACTGACAATGAGAATAGCGAAAACTCTATTTATAATTTTTTTTCTTATTCTCCAAGCAGCCATTTTTTGCTTCAGTCAACCGCAAATCCAGAATCGCATCAGAGAAATAGAAACGCTTATCAATGATCATATCTCTTCATGGAAATTTAAAACGGGAGAAATACAATCTAGAGAAAAAGCGGAGCTCGACGTATCTGAGTGGAGGGCTATTAGAATTGGCTATACTATTCGAGAAAAGGTCTTCTGGTTACGCCATGAGTTCACAGTACCTGAGAGTTTTTCTGGAACCAAAATACAGGGAGGCCAGATCGACCTCATCTGCACTTTCAGAGGCATCGGGAAAATGCAAGGTCAATTCTTCTGCGATGGAGAACTTAAAGAATCTTTTGACCTTGAATTTGGGAATAATACTACAGTTAAAGAAAAAGAGTTTTCCCTTCGATCTGATGCTCAAGCAAGAGAAAAAATTGTCTTGGCTTTTCGCTTTGACAACTTGGGAAGACTTCCATTAATCAAAAGAAAAAAAGCGGAACCAGGGACTTTTTTCCAGATGCAAAACGCTCGCTTCAGGATCGAAGCGGCCCTAGAAGCACACACTCTGCTTTCTCAGTTTTTATTGGATTTAAAAATCGGGGCCAATCTCCTCGATCTACTCCCTTTGAGGCGTCGCCCACAAAGTAAAGAAAGGCCGGTTTCTAAAGACTATAAAAAATTTCAATCCTCAAAGGAATTCCTCGATTTAAGAAAACAATTCGAAAAGGCGCTTATGGCGTTTGATCTGGATGCTCTGAGAGACGGGCATTTCTCGAGAGTGGAGTCCTCCCTGAATAAATTCTACAAAGAAGCAAAACCTATCTCCCGTTTTGTCAAAGATTACACTGTTTTTACAGCTGGCAATGCGCATATCGACCTAGCTTGGCTATGGCGGTGGATGGAAACCGTGGAAGTTTCCAAAGAGACTTTCTCCACGATCACAGACAACATGGAAGAATATCCAGAAATTGTCTATATCCAGAGTCAAGCCCAGGCCTACCAATGGATGGAAGAATACTATCCAGAAGTCTTTGAACGAATCAAGGAAAAGGTCAAGGAAGGAAGGTGGGAAGTTATCGGTGGGATGTGGGCTGAACCTGACTGCAACCTCACTGACGGTGAATCTTTCATCCGTCAGATCCTATACGGAAAGAGATACTTCAAAGAAAAATTTGGTGTGGATGTCAAAACCGGATGGAATCCAGACTCATTTGGCTACAATTGGAATATGCCCCAATTCTTCAAAAAAAGCGGAATCGATTCATTTGTAACACAGAAAATTAGCTGGAATGATACTACAGTCTTCCCCTATTTCTTTTTCTGGTGGGAGGGCTGTGATGGCTCAAAAATTTTGACATACTTTCCCCCAACGGGATATGTCGGACGGTTAAGATCAGAAAATATCACAAGAGGTCTGAAGGAGTTTGAAAAAAACACAGGGTACAGAGATGTCTTCATACTCTATGGACTAGGAAATCATGGAGGAGGCCCGAACCGAGAGATGCTTGACAGGGCCAAAGGATATAAAAAGCAGAAAATATTTCCGAATATCAAACACAGCTCGTTTTCCAAATACATGGAAAAAATGCGGAGAAAAGACCTTGCATCCCTTCCTGTCTGGAAAGATGAACTATACCTGGAATACCATCGAGGAACCTACACAACCCAAGCAGAAACAAAAAAATTCAACAGAAAATCTGAGGTCCTTCTCGCTGACACAGAAAAAATTTCGTCTCTGGCTTTTCTCTTCGGCAAAGAATACAACCAGAAAAATTTGAAAAAAGCCTGGGAGAAGGTCCTGATGAATCAATTTCACGACATCCTTCCCGGCTCCAGCATCAACCCTGTCTACAAAGATGCCAAGGAGTCCTATCTTGAAGCCCGCAAGATGGCCAAAAGAGAACTAATTGAAGGCATAAAGTGCATCGCATCCAAGATAGACACCTCAAAAGGCGGGAAAGGAATTCCTCTCTTTGTCTTTAACTCCCTTTCGTGGGATAGAGATGGAGTTGTAAGAGTCAGGCTACCTGAAAAACTTCAGGGAGAAATCGAGGTCTTGGGAGACTCAGGCGAAGAAATTGCCTCCCAATTATTTAAATCTGAGAATGGAAATATTCTCTGTTTTATCGCCAAAGGAGTGCCATCCCTTGGATACAGGATTTACAGAATACAAAAAGGGAAAAGCAATAGTTGCACAAGCTCATTAAAAGTGGGTGAGACAACACTTGAAAACCGTTTTTTTCGGCTCACTCTCCATCCTAAAAGCGGAAACATCATCAGCATTTTCGACAAACTAGACAAAAGGGAGGTTCTTGCGCCCCAAGGCCAGGGAAACCAGCTTCAACTCATGGAAGATATTCCGGCTCAGTGGGATGCCTGGAACATCGGGTACACAGGCAGACGCTGGGAACTGGATAAGGCGCAAAGTATCGAAATCGCGCAGAAAGGTCCTGTTATGGGATCATTAAAAGTCAAGAAAAACTATCTTGGGCTTTCCAAAGCCAAACGCGAACCCACAACAGACTTTCCCTCGTCTTTTTTCTCTCAGGAGATCATTCTTTACAAGGATATCCCCCGTATTGATATCAAAATGAATGTTGACTGGTGGGAAGAGCATGTCCTGCTCAAAGTTGCTTTTCCCGTGGATGTCGAAAGCGACAAGGCCACATATGAAATCCCGCATGCATTTGTCCAAAGGCCAACAGCTCGAAACACAGATTGGGAAAAGGCACGCTTCGAGGTCCCGGCCATCCGATGGGCTGATCTCTCTGATGAAAAATATGGCGTGAGCCTCCTCAACGAGTCAAAATACGGTTATGATATCAAAGATAAGGTTATGAGGTTAACTCTTTTGCGGTCTCCCCTGTGGCCCGATCCCATGGCTGATAGAGGAAAACATCAATTTGCGTACTCACTCTATCCTCATAAAGGCAGCTGGAAAGAGGCGGATACTGTTCAGCAAGGTTATGAATTTAACTATCCTCTTCTTGCCTTTTTTGCGGATCCCCACTCAGGCGAACTCCCCTCATCCCTTTCTTTTTTCAAGGCTTCTCCTTCTAATATAGTCCTTGCAACCATTAAAAAAGCGGAAGATAGAGAAACTCTGGTCTTAAGGCTTTATGAATCAGAAGGTGTAGAGACCGAAGCATTGATTGAATTCTTCAGAAGGCCGAAAAAAATCTACGAACTGGACCTTATGGAGAATCGACTGAATTCTGTGCCTTCTGGGAAAAAATCTTTTTCTTTAAAGTTTGGAAAGTCTGAGATTAAAACAATTGAGCTGGTTTATTAGCCTGTGCGGGCTTAATAAACTAAAGTTGTTCCAAAGTGATGTGCATGATAATTAGAAGGTGCAGGTAAATGTCGGAGCGGCATTGAAGATTTAGCCTTCCTGAATTGTTCTTCGATGGGAAACAGGGGGGACGTTCCCGAGAGGGACACTCTTTCTCCTCTAGATTTAGAAAGAAACCTGA
>CAZSPM010000299.1:0-3654 GCA_964608785.1 uncultured Eubacteriales bacterium | reverse complement strand
TTTCTATTGGACAAGGCGACCAAGACGAGGAGATGTTTTCCCAGATGACGGCCGTCACCGTGGATGATAAAGGGAATATTTATATTCTTGACCGAGAGGAGAATATAATTAAAGTTTTTGACAGCAAGGGGAAGTTCCTAAGGAGGTTCGGGAAGCAAGGTCAGGGCCCAGGAGAAATGAATGGGCCGATAGGTATACGAATTACTCCTAACAATGAATTGATGGTTGAGGATGTGATGAGTCAAAGATTGGCATTTTTTTCTCTGGAGGGAAAGTTCTTGAGGAATCTAAACACAGCCAAAGCTCTGGGCTTAGCCCTTGTCAGGATAGATTCAAAGGGAAATATTATGGGCCAGCAGATTGTCCCGGCTCAAGGGAAACTCACCAGAGAGATTAAAAAATATGACAGGGAACTCAATCCGCTCTTTACTATCGCTGTGCATGATTTCCCAAATGTATTGGAAGGGAAGATCAACCCTTTCGATTTAATGTTTTTCTTCGAGTTGGGCGGAGATGACACCATTTATTACGGAAATCTCAAAGAGTATAAGATCGAGGTTTTCAATTCAGGGGGGAAGATAACGAGAAGAATTTTTAAAGAATATAAGCCAGTTAAGATTACTGAAGAGGACAAGAAAGAGATGTTGACCAGACTTCCACCTGAGGCTGCGGTAATCAAAGACAGGCTAGATTTTCCAAAATCTTATCCAGCCTGTCAGAGCTTTTACCTTGACGAACAGGGAAGACTGATAGTGAGAACTTATGAAAGGGGAGAAGAGAAGGGGGAGTTTTATCATGATGTATTCGATGAGGAAGGAAGATACATCGCAAAAGTACTGCTAAGTATTGAGCCGTTTATTTGGAAGGGAAACAAGCTATATGGAAGAGAGGAAACAGAAGACGGATATCATATACTGAGAATATACAGTGTTGCTTGGGAAAAATAGCATCCTTATCTTTTATCCATGATTTTTATATTGACCGGTCCTGTCCATTCGGGAAAAACGACTTTCTTGAAAAGCGTGATCAATGAATTGAAAGATCAAGGGGTAGAGATAGACGGTTTGTTGAGTGAGACTGTGCTGGAAAATCAGGAGGTCATAGGTTACGATTTATTTGATATAGAAAAGGAGGAAGCAATTCCATATATCCGCAAAGAGGGGGAGAAGAATTGGCAGAAAGTTGGTTCTTTCTATTTTACCCCGCAAGGCTTACTCAGAGCCACAGAGATTATTTTTGGAAGCAAAGAGAATGCGCTTCTTATCGTAGATGAAGCGGGTCCTCTAGAGCTTAGAAGGAGAGGTTTGTGGCCAGCACTGAAGGAAGTTATCTTTCAGTCTTCAAAAAAATCTGTTCTTGTCGTAAGAACAAGTATCCTTGAGGAATTCCTATGCGTGCTCGGTAAGAGTGAGGTGAAAGTATTTAATGTTGAGGATAAGGAAGTTTTTTCTCGGATGATTCAAGAAATCACTTGAAATGAAAAACATCTACGTTCAACTTTTTAATCTATTGGAAGAGAAGAAGCCTCTAGTTCTTGGCGTTATCGTCGATACAGTAGGATCAGCACCTCAGGTGCCCGGAGCCTCTGCACTATTTTCAACTGAAGGGCTGATTGAAGGGACTTTGGGAGGCGGACTGCTAGAGTTTGATGCACAGAAAATAGCATTGGAGGCTCTTAAAAAAAGGACATCCCTCATCTCCGAATTCAGTCTAAGAGAAGACATCTCTGCAGAGGAAGGAGCCATCTGTGGAGGCGAGGTCAGGATTCTGATCGATGCCAGTCCGAAAGAACATAGAGATGCTTTCTATAACCTCAGCCAATCCCTCAAAGAGCGGCAGCCAGGTTTTCTGCTCACATTCATAAACAAGTTTCCCGGAGGAAAAGTCTCGCTTTTAAGATATTGGATAGAGAGAGCAGAGAAAATTCCAACTGATATAGAGAGACATCTTTCTCTGTTCGAAGAAGATATAAAGAGTACTCTTTCAGAAAGAAAGCCAAAGTTATTGAGAGGCAAGGAAGATATATTTTCCGAAAAGGCGGAGGAGCGGATGCTTTTTTCAGAGCCAATTTTCCCTTTGCCTCAACTTGTCATTGCTGGAGCCGGCCACATCGGTCAGGTTGTCGCTCATCTGGGAAGCCTCTTGAATTTTGATGTCACGGTTATAGATGGCAGGGCTGAGTTCGCAAATAAAGAAAGACTTCCTACTGCAGATCATATAGTTGTCGATGAAATAGGAAAAACTATCCAGAATTTTTCCGTGTCTCCGGATACATATTTGGTTATTGTCACACGAGGCCATCGTTATGATGCAGATGCTCTCCGTGAGTGCATAGCCTCTGAAGCGGCATATATTGGTATGATAGGGAGTAGACGAAAAATAAAGCTGATGAGAGAGCAATTCCTGGAACAGGGTTGGGCCACACCCACTCAATTTGACCGTGTCCATGCTCCGATCGGGATTGACATCCAATCAAAGACCGTGGAAGAGATTGCCATCAGCATCGTTGCCCAACTTGTTAGAGTGCGCAGTCAGACCCAAAATAAAAGGGAGGATATGAAATGATTTGGGCCATGGTCTTAGCTGCGGGCGAGTCTAAAAGGATGGGCGAGCCTAAACTTCTTCTCCCTTTTGGCGAGAAAACGATGATCGAGGCTGTCATTGGTAATGTCATTCAGTCAAAGGTAGAAAATATTCTGGTCGTTCTTGGCTCAGACCGGGAGAAAATTGAGGAGAAAATCAAGAACTTGCCAGTTAAGGTAGTCTTTAATCCGGATTTTCGCGAAGGGATGCTCTCATCTGCCCAGAAGGGATTTCAAACGCTTCCCGAGGATGCACAGGCCGTATTCGTTTTTCTTGGAGATCAGCCTTCAATTTCTCATGCCATCGTAGATAAAGTCATCGAGGCCTATAAAAGAACAAAAAAGGGAATTGTCCTGCCTGTCTATGAGGGGAGTCGAGGTCATCCTGTTCTTATTGATATGAAATATAGAGGGGAAGTAGGGAAGCTGAGTGCAAATGTTGGGCTCAGGGGTGTTGTCTATAGCCATCCAGAGGATGTACAGGAAGTTAAAGTGAAGACACCAAGCATACTCCGTGACATCGATGATGCCGAGGATTACGACAGAGAACTAGAGCTGAAGAAATAATGGGGTCAGACCTTGTATTCCAACGGGGTTGAAAAAAATGTCATTCCCGCTACCTGCTTCCGCAGGTACAGGAATGACAGAAAGTTATAAAGGTCTGACCCCGATGGCTTTTTTGATTCTCTCTGGGGTCATGGGGAGCTGGAACAGCCTGGCTCCTATGGCATCATAAATAGCGTTGGCTACAACAGCGCCCATACACACGATTGCTGGTTCCCCGCCTCCATGGGGAGGGGAGTCTTTGGCATCAAGAATAACAGTCTCGATTTTTGGCTGCCAGGAGAAACGGGTTATCTCGTAGGTGTCAAAATTCGTGTCAAAGATTTCTCCACCTTTGAAGTGAATTTCTTCGGTCAAAGCATAGCCCAATCCCATTGTGATGCAACCTTCCATCTGTAATTTTGCTCCGGCAGGATTGACGCATAATCCCATTTCTTGAGCACATACGACACGTTTTACCTGAACACTTCCTTTTTTCTTGTCAACCTCGACTTCTGCTATATGGGCG
>CAZSPM010000298.1:0-3658 GCA_964608785.1 uncultured Eubacteriales bacterium | reverse complement strand
CAATTGGATATCAAGGGTGTCAGGACGGGGTTTATTGGAGAAAGAGAATTTGAGAAACTCAAATTGAGCGCTGAAGCTCTTTCTCGAGCAAAAATATTTATAGATGAAAGTGCTACCCTGACGGTTATGGAAATGAAGGCAAAAGCAAGGCGGCTAAAAATGGAGCAGAACCTGGATTTGCTTTTTATTGATTATATACAACTCATGCGTCCTGGGGGCAGGTTCGAGAATAGAACTCAGGAGATGTCTTACATCTCACGGTCGTTGAAAGAGTTAGCCAAGGAAATCCGGATTCCCGTTGTCGGGATTTCCCAGTTGAGCCGGGCTCCCGAGAAAGGGCGTCGAGAGCCTATTCCACAGCTCTCAGACCTGAGAGAGTCAGGAGCCATCGAACAAGATGCCGATGTTGTCATCTTTATCTACCGTCCTGAAATATACCGTCCTGAAGATGAAACCCTACGAGGAATAGCAAAGATAAACATAGCCAAGCAAAGAAACGGTCCTACAGGGATAATGGACCTTGCCTTCATGAGTAAATATGCCAGATTTGCTGATATGGATTTTTCGTCTTTTAAAACCTGAAAATGTTCCAACGAACAAAATCCCTTCCATTTTCATCTTTTTTCCAGCAGATGGGAGAGGTGGGCCTCCTCCTCCTCAAAACGCTGAAAAACTTGTTCAAAAAACCGTGGGAGAAAAAGATATTTGTCCAGCAGCTTGAAGAAATTGGTGTTAGGTCCTTGCCTGTGGTTTCTCTCACAGCCGCTTTCGGCGGCCTTGTTTTTGGACTCCAAACCTATGTCGGATTCCATCGATACATAGGTCCTGGTTCAGAAGCTTATGGAGGCCCGGTCATTTCTTTAGGCCTTTCGAAAGAATTGATCCCAATTTTAGTGGGATTAATGGTATCTGGGAGAGTGGGCTCAGCTATAGCAGCGGAGATTGGGACAATGAAGATAACTGAGCAGATTGATGCTCTCTTCAGTCTGGGAGCTGACCCCACGCGCTACCTTGTTGTCCCGAGAGCTCTTGCTAGTGTGATCATGCTTCCCCTGCTGACACTTTATGGAGACATAATTGGAATAGTCGGGGGTCTTGTCTTCAATGTCTATGTTATGGGCGTAAACAGAATTGTATACGTCCGAAATACATTACTCTATTTAGAATTATGGGATATTTTAAGCGGGCTAATAAAAGCTGTTTTTTTTGGTTTGATCATTGCCATCATCGGCTGCTGGCAAGGATTAAGAGCAGAGGGTGGAGCAGAAGGAGTGGGGAGGGCAACGACCCAGGCAGTGGTCATAGCCAGTATTTGTATTTTAATCGTTAACTTCTTCCTCAGCAAAATGTTTCCCGCTACTCTATGACGATGATAAAAATAGTCAATCTTCACAAAGTTTTTGGCCAGAATAGAGTCCTGCAAGGCGTTAACCTTGAGATTGAAAAGGGAGAAACCTTGGTCATTATTGGCCAGAGCGGCTCGGGAAAAAGCGTTCTTATCAAAAACATGATCGGTATCATCAAGCCTGATAAAGGGGAAATTTTTGTGGATGGGATAGAAGTCACAAGTATTAAGGAAGATCAGCTTCATCAAGTCACCCGTAAATTTGGGATGCTTTTCCAAGCCGCCGCACTTTTTGACTCCATGACAGTTGCTCAGAATGTGAGTTTCGGGCTGGAAAGATATAGTGATTTTTCACAGGAAAGAATTCAGGAATTGGTGGAGGAAAGTCTGAAAAAGGTCGGATTGAAAGGAATAGGGGACCTCATGCCTTACGAGCTCAGCGGAGGAATGAAGAAAAGAGTAGGGCTGGCTAGGGCAATTGCCTATCAGCCAGAGATCATTCTCTATGATGAGCCTTCCACAGGTATCGACCCTATCAGAGCAGATGCCATAAATGATTTGATTAATATGATGAAGAAGGAATTAGCCGTGACCTCGGTTGTCATAACCCATGATGTCGTCAGTGCTTATAAAGTTGCAGACAGGATTGCTATGCTTTATGATGGAAAGATTATTGAGATAGGGACTCCGGAGGCTATAAAGAACTCTAAAAATCCAGTAGTCCAACAGTTTATTCATGGTCGAGCAGAGGGCCCTATCAAAAACTGGTAAGAAATAGCTTTTAAAATGAGAGTATTGGCTGTACCATGAGAAGGATGAGATTAAGATAATGAAGAAAGAGTTAAGAATCGGAATATTCATGGCAATTGCGGCTATTATACTTGCGGCTTTTATATTCATCGTAGGAGATTTAACCGTCATTTTCCGCAAGCAGGGCTATCCCCTTTATGCGTCTTTTGATACGGCAGCGGGTTTGGAGAATAATGCCATGGTGAGGATTGCCGGTGTAACTGTTGGCCATGTCAGAGATATCAGTTTGGAGGAGAATCGGGCAAAGGTCCTAATGAGCATTGATCCTGGGATTGAGGTGCCAAGGGATTCTAAAGCCACTCTGGCTGCCTTAGGCCTTTTAGGAGAAAAATACATTGAAATCTTGCCTGGAGAAGAGAAGGATATTTGTCTGCCAGGAAGCATGATCGGAGGAATTCCCCCTGTAAGCTTTGACCAGATGGGATCCCTGCTTCTCTCCATAGGCAATGAGGTTAAAGAGATGGGGAAGACTCTAAGGGGGGTGCTCGGGGAGGAAGAGTTAAGGACCAATCTTAGAGGAACTATACAGAATTTGTCCTCTTTTACAGGAGACTTGAGAGACTTTTTCGGCGAGAGCAAAGGAGATCTCAACCAGAGCCTGCAGGAGTCCTCTAAAGCTATCCAGAAGTTCGACCAGAAAGTCGAGGAGATTTCTCAGAATTTAACTGAGTTGATTTCTCTGCTGAAAGAGACAGTTGAAGAGAACAGGGAGAATGTCAAGATAAACTTAGAGCACATCAAGGAATTGATTACCAAAACAGAAGAATCACTCAGGCTTTTAGTTGAATCGTTGGAGAAGATTAACAAGGGAGAGGGGACCTTAGGAAAGCTTATCCAACAGCCTGAATTGTACGAGAGAGCAGAAGAGACCGTGCGTGATATTGAAGGGGTAGTCCATCCCGTTTCCAACATACGGGCTTCTGTAGGCTTAAGGACAGAGTATTTTGGAGAGAGCGAATTTCTGAAAAGCTATCTCTCCTTCAGTTTATGGCCGACAAAAGAAAAGTATCTGTTGGCTCAGATTATCCGTGACCCTTGGCTGGATAAATTCACTTATTCTGCCCAAGGCGGCGTGCGCTGGGGAACTTTTTCTCCGAGAGCTGGTATTATGGAATCAAAGATAGGTGTGGGACTCGATTACTTTGCTCTCGAGGACAGATTAAAGCTTAGCTTGGAGAGCCTTGATTTCAACCGCCGTCCTCGTCCTCGCTTCAAGCTTTGGACAAGATATGCGGCTTCAAAATATTTATATCTACTTTTAGGAATTGATGATTTTACTTTAGCTTCGAAAAGAGAATTCTTTTTTGGCCTGGGTTTGGAACTGAAATGAAAACAAAAACAACTTTTGTCTGTCAGAGCTGTGGTTTCCAATCACCGAAATGGATGGGTAGATGTCCCACCTGTGGAGAATGGAACACCTTGATTGAAGAGGTCGTTGAAGAGGATGTTAAGGCTGAATACTCTTTTCCAACTTCCTAGCCCTTGCTTTATGCAGAGTAGACT
>CAZSPM010000297.1:0-3663 GCA_964608785.1 uncultured Eubacteriales bacterium | reverse complement strand
TTCCTCCCATATCAACAAGTGCTGTTGCTACAATATTCAAGCATTTGTTCAAAAATCTCGGCTGTTCCCACAACTGTCTATCTCATTGGTTCCACATTCAAGACGATGTCCATGTATGCTTTACTTCAACAGATGGAACAGGGAAAGTTTAAGCTCGATGATCGGGTGAACGATTACCTCGACAAGTTTAAAATAAAAGGCGAGAGCCCTTCAAATCCCATCATATTTAGGCATCTCTTTAAATTGGCTTTAAAAGCTCTGGACCTTCTGGAGGCTTATAGAAAATAGCCTTATCAACAGAAATTTTAGAATATGTTTAAATTTTTTTTATTTGATCTTCTCGCCTATAACATCCAGCCCCATCGTTTCATTCTTGACCTGACATTTCGTGTATTCACCTTTATCATCTTTTAAAAATTTTAATGTCCAAGTGCCTTCATCAGGGTCTTCTATAGTGAATTCAAACTCTTCTCCTTCAACAGGAACCATCTCTCCTGGTTCACTGGATGTATCAGCCATAGCCCAGACAGAACCGCTTTCCACATAAAATTCTACACTGAGCACTCCCATTCCCATATCTGACATATCAAATTCATAGTCGCCGAGGATGGGTGCATACTTTTTCTTGAGCTCTTCGTCTTGCAAAGAGTAAGATATTGAACACAAAAGAAAAAGAGCCATAATCAGACATGCAACCCTCCCGGGCATCGGTAAATTAATTAATTTTGTCATGAAATTCTCCTCCTATAAAATATCCTTCTTAATAGTATTATACGAAATTTTCTCAGATTTGGTTATCCTGAATAATCCATGTTATTTATATCATATTTCCTCACAATATCAGTGTTTTTTATTGGCGAATTTGCTAATAATGAAATTGGCTAAAGAATGAATCTATTTATTCCTGTCCAAGTTCCAGGAGATAAGGAATTTTATACAATCCAAGCTGGTATCGCCCCTGACGCAGAGTTCATTATCCACAATTACGAAGATGCCATCTCAGTGGCTTCTTATTTTTGTCATCCCCATTTTTATTGTTTTCTTTTCAATCTTCTTCTGTGTTTTAGTTTCTGATTTTTGAAAAACAAAAAAAGATGAAATCCAGTTAAAAATTCCGCCTATTACTTCTTTTAAAACTACGTCTTGTGTTCCTTAGAACAGGAATTTGAGCCTCTTGTTGCGTGGCATAGGATCAGGAGGGCATTTCGCACATATTAACCTGATTAGCGTAGAACTCAGGTAGCGATCGCTTTTTCTTTGGCGTTCTGGATATTCAATTTCATAAGTATTTCTTTGATTTCAGAAGCAAAGGATTGATGGGAGATGGATTTGTCCCCGAGTATAAGAATCTCTTCCTTTAATCCTTTTTTTTCTTAACGAGTACTTTCATCTTTCTCAATCAGTTCCGATTGAAAACTTCTTATTCTAGAGAGAAAATACAAAAGGTCTTCATCGTTGCCGTTTTCAATAAATTTTTTTATTTTCTTAAACCTTTCTGAGAATTCATCCATCATATTGACTATTTGAGAAGTATTCGTGGATAAAATTCCTCTTCCCATCTCCTCACGAGTCAAAGACAACCCGGAAGCCCTATGGAAGCCACTTGCCATGAATTTTTTTAGCAGAGAATTCTCTTTCACAAAATCTTTAGATAAAAGAGTTAAGGATAGGGATAGGACATATGGTAAATGACTTGCCAGAGAAACATAGAAATCGTGTTTCTCGTCATCTATCTCCAGAGGAAGTGCCTCTATTTTTTTTAAGATTCTCATTACAGTTTTTTTCCCTCTCCGACTTTTTCTTGTTGGGAAAGTAAAGGCAAAAATTCTATTCTGAAAGAGAGTTGGAGAAGCTGCTTCAAGTCCGGCGTTTTCAGTGCCAGCCATGGGATGGCCTCCGATGAGAATCTTTTCTGGATATTTTCTCATTAGCTGTGAGATTTCTTTCTTAGTGCTTCCAGAATCTAGAAGGACAGCATCTGGTTTCATGTGAGAAATAATTCGTGGCAGAAGTTCAAAAATCGTCAGTAAAGATGTGGAAAGGAAAATAAAATCAGCGTTTTCAATCCCTGTTTTGAGATCAAAAGTTGCATGATCCACATATTTACGTATTCGAGGATTATCGATTACCTCCAGTTTATCAACGCCGATTATTTTTTTCCCGATTCTGTTCTTTTTTAAAGCTAAAGCAAAAGAGCCTCCAATCTGACCTACTCCTACTACCGAGATGGTCAACTCTTTCATTTTTTTCATCAAACCCTCCTTTTGACAGCCGCGGCCACAGGCTTCAGTTCTTCTATCAACAACCTGAATTCTTTTAGATCCAAGCTTTGAGCTCCGTCACTTAAGGCTTTCTCTGGACAAGGATGAACTTCAATAAGAAGCCCATCGACTCCAGCAGCCACAGCCGCTTTGGAAGCAGGTAAAACTAAAGAACTCATTCCTGTGCCGTGGCTTGGGTCAATACAAACCGGTAAATGCGAAAGCTGATTGAGAAGGGGAATCGCTGTGAGGTCAAGAGTATTCCTAGTATATTTTTCAAAAGTCCTGATTCCCCTTTCACAAAGGACGACTCTAGAATTCCCACTAGAAAGAATATATTCAGCAGCCATCAGAAATTCTTCAAGAGTTGCCATCATTCCTCTTTTCAGTAAGACGGGCTTGTTATATTTCCCTACTGCCTCTAACAAGGCATAATTCTGCATGTTTCTGGTGCCAATCTGAAAAATATCAGCGACTTCTCCCACCGCAGAAACATATTCAGGGGCCGTTACTTCGGTGATAACTGAAAGACCGGTTTCCTGTTTTGCCTCCAGAAGCAATTCCAATCCTTTTTCTTTCAACCCTTGAAAACTGTAGGGCGAAGTCCGCGGCTTGAAAGCTCCTCCTCTTAAAACCTGAGCCCCGGCTTCCCGAACAGCATGAGCTGTCTCTAATATTTGCTCTCTGTTCTCTATGGCGCAAGGCCCAGCCATGATAATTACATTTTCATCTCCAAAACTGACACCATTTATGCGAATGACACTCTTCTGAGGCTTGAATTCTTTGCTTGCGAGTTTGAAAGGTTTCAAGATAGGAACCACATTTTCCACTCCTGAAAAGATTTTAAAATAATCAGGAAACACCCGTCTTCCGTTTCCGATTAACCCGATTATGGTCCTTTCTTTCTCCTTGGAGACATGAGCTTTAAATCCTAACTTCTTCACCTCTTTAAGTATCTTGGAGACATCTTTAAGAGCAGCTTTAGATTTCATCACGATGATATTCAAAATGCACTCCCATTCATTCTTTTCAACCTGAATGGCTCCCCTTATTCCTCTTAACCAGACTTCTTCTTTCTCGTTCATCAAATGACCCTCCTAAATTCTTTTAAATAATTTCCTACTTTTTGAGAGATTCCTGTCTCCATTTCTCTTCCTTTTAGGAAATTAATCAAGGCGCTTCCAACAATAACCCCATCTGATAATTCAGCCACCATTTTTGCTTGACGGGGATTGGAAATACCGAATCCAACACATAAAGGTTTTGAGGTGATCTCTCTTACATGCCTTATATAGGCGACTAAATTCTCAGGAAGATTTTCCCTAATCCCAGTGACGCCTGCGAGAGAAACAAGATAGATGAATCCTTGCGTATGTTCGCTGATTTTTCTTATTCTTTCGTG
>CAZSPM010000296.1:0-3675 GCA_964608785.1 uncultured Eubacteriales bacterium | reverse complement strand
ACGTACCAATGTGCGCTATCGAGGTGATACTGTTTTTCCTATTTATGAAAAAAACCAAAAGCTCCTTATGGTGTTAAGAGGCTAGATCCGGAACTAGAGGGATCCATGACTTTTGGTTTTTATCAGCCTCCAACCGCATCCGAGCCCAAAGGATTTTATAATTACAACGGTTCTAATTTGAACGAAAGGTCTCTTGTGTGGGCAGAAGGGCTTATTTATCATGAATTGGTCCCCGGTCATCATTTTCATATTGCTCTTCAATATGAGAACGAAACCCTGCCTGAATTTCGTCGGGAGAACAGCCATAATTCCTATACTGAGGGTTGGGCCGAATATGCTTCATGGCTTGGTCGGGAGATGGGTCTATACCAAGATCCATACAGCCTCTGTGGAAGGTATATGATGGATATGTTTCTTTCTACCAGATTGGTGGTTGATACAGGTATGAATTGCCTTGAGTGGCCCCGTTCTCGGGCAGTGAAATTCATGAAAGATAATCTCTTGGAGTCAGATACCCAGATCCATAGTGAAACCTTGCGCTATTCGACCGATATCCCAGCTCAGGCCCTCGGTTACAAATTAGGAAGCATAAAGATGTTTGAGTTGCGGGATAAGGTTGAAAAGGCACTGGGAGATAGATTTGATATCCGGAAATTCCATGACGCTATTTTGGGTACTGGTTCCTTGCCCTTGCCTATCCTTGAGCGTCATATCGACTGGTTTATTGAAAAAGAACTCGCCTCCTTAAAGAAATAAACATTGGGATTGAATTTTTAGATGTCGTTGAGTGCAGCCAAAAAGAGCATAGCAATCCTGCAGGAAAGAATAATCATTGCGAGCATATAGGGATTTGATTCACCAAATCCACCTTACGAAGATGGAGCGCTACAATCGCATTTGGAAAATGATGAATAAAAAAAATCTCTTGTGGGGACATGGAGGAATATATTCCAGTGAGAGAACCTGAAGCAGGCCGTGAAACTTGGAAAACCCGATTGGGATTTATTCTCGCTGCGGCCGGTTGGAGCATTGGACTAGGAAACATATGGAGGTTTCCTTTTATTACAGGCAAATATGGTGGAGGTGCGTTTGTCCTACTCTATATTATTTGCCTGATTGTCGTAGCTATACCTTTATTTATCATTGAATTTAGTCTGGGGAGGGCATCTGCCAGCAGTATCACTACAGGCTATAGAAAACTGGCACCCAGAAAGCCCTGGTTCCTTGGGGGATTGTTGGGAATAGTGGGTACCATTTTGATCTTTTCCTATTATATGATGATTATGGGTTGGGTCGCTGCCTTTCTACTTAAAACCATAAAGGCCCAGTATTTTGGAATGACAGCTGTCCAAATCAGCCAACTTTTCAATAACTTTACTGCGAGAAGCGGTGAAGTACTTTTATGGCAAATTGGAATTCTTATAGTCTTAGGTATCATAGTATCAAGGGGATTGGTTAAAGGAATAGAACGGTTTAATAAGATAGCGATGCCGATTCTTTTCTTAATGTTAATCGGTTTAGGTATCTATTCGTTAACCCTCCCTGGAGCGGCAAGAGGCGTCGAGTTTTATTTAAAGCCTGATTTTACAAAAATAAGCCGAGAGGCCATTCTTGCCGCAATTGGACAAGTGTTCTACTCCATAGGTGTCGGCTTTGGCGCCAGCTGGGTATACGGGAGTTATTTAAGTAAAAGTGCCAATATACCTGGGGATTCTACAAGAGTTGCACTGATGGATACTCTTGGAGCCATATTAGTGGGGCTTATTATATTTCCAGCCGCTTTTGCTTTTGGGGTGAATCCTGACTCAGGTTATAACCTTATCTTTGTGACATTGCCCAATGTTTTTGGAAAGATGCCTGGAGGAATCGTTTTCGGAGCGCTCTTCTTCTTTTTTGTGATTATAGCGGCATTGACTTCTGCAATAGCCAGTACAGAATGTATAGCAAGCTGGCTTATGGACGAGCTGAAATGGGATAGAGCCAAATCAAGAGCCAAAGCAGTCTGGCTCATACTCATTGGGTGCTTGATTCTGGGGATACCCAGTGTGCTTTCTTTTGGCAAATGGAGAGGAATCAATCTATTTGGATTGAATATTTTCGGATTTATTGATTATATTTCTGTAAACATCCTTTTGGTGATAGCTGGTTTGACATTGGCTCTTTTTGTTGGATGGCACTTGGGAATCAAGAGATTTATAGAAATGGCCAATCAAGGAGCAAAGGGTATAGAAATAAAACCCTTTTGGGGTATACTGATAAAATATATAATTCCTGTGCTGATAGTGGCTTTGTTTTTGGGAAGAATACTCGAGAGCTGATTTTGGAAAATGTATCAGGTTAGATGCTTCGAAAACACGCAGCCTTTGCCCCAGCGAGGCAATGGCTACTCGGTTTCAGGCTTCGCTTTCCTCTCCGTCTCGGAGAGGAACCGTGCCCGCTCAGCCTTCAAACGGTTTTCTAAATCATCTAACCTGATACATTTCATTTATTGGTATTGGTGGTTTCGGAGATTTAGAGATGTTTCCGATTTAGTTAAAAAGATAATGAAAAAAAAGCATGTTTTTACAAAATATAATTGAGATAATAAAATACAATGCTTAGTTTCAATGATTTAAAGACTCATAGGTTTTAAAAATTTATACAAAGGAGGGAGATTTGGAAATTTTTGAGGAAATAGCGCTCGGCGTAGAAAAAGGCGACGCTGCTTCTGTTCATTCTCTTACTGAGAAGGCACTCGCTCAGAACATTCCGGCTGAAGATATATTGAACAACGGATTGGTTTCTGGTATGAGTGTCATCAGCGAAAAATTCAAAAACAATGAAGTCTTTATCCCAGAGGTATTGGTCTCAGCGAAAGCGATGAAGGCAGGAATGGAGCTTCTGAGACCTCTTTTGGCTCAAGCCAATGTTGAATCAGAGGGGAAAGTGGTTATAGGAACCGTAAAAGGCGATTTGCATGACATCGGCAAGAATATAGTCGCGATGCTCCTGGAAGGAGCTGGGTTTGAGGTCACAGATCTTGGTGCAGATGTTCCCAAAGAAAAATTTTTAGAATTTGCTGAAAAGGAGAATGCCGATATCTTAGGGATGTCCGCCTTATTAACCACTACGATGATCTACATGAGAGAGGTTATTGAAGCCTTAGAGAATGCAGACTTGAAGTCTAGAGTTAAGGTGATAATCGGTGGGGCGCCTATTACGCGATCTTTTGCCGATCAGATAAATGCAGATGGTTATGCTCCTGATGCAGCTTCTGCTGTTGATCTGGCAAAAGGTCTACTACAGAAATAGGATTCCAACTGTTCTATCGCTTAAAAAACACCTTGTCTTTAGATATTTAAGATTTTTTTCTTCCTTTTTCTCCCCTGAATACATCGCATGAGAATCTTAGAAAAAATTCCCATAAATCTCAATCTGGATAAAGTAATCAAGGGGCTTCGTTTGAAGAAAGAAAAATGCTCCTTATCCGATATCCAGGAATTAATAAAGACAGCAGAATCATTAATCCAGCCTAAAGCGTGTTATGAAGTTTCATACCTCACTAAAAAGGGAAAAGATATCGTTGAAATAGATGGGGAAGTTTTTTCCAGCCGAGTGTTGAGAAAACATTTGGAAAATGTAGAGAGCGTTTTCCCATATATTATCTCAATCGGCACGGGTTTAGAGTATCCCGTA
>CAZSPM010000295.1:0-3676 GCA_964608785.1 uncultured Eubacteriales bacterium | reverse complement strand
TCCCGTCGTACTCGCCTTCAGCATGGTCAAAATCCCGTCATCACTCAGTATAAAAAACTTGCCATCTGCTACGATGTAAGGCCCCAAGCCGAATCGATTCGTCTTTCCGCTGGACCAAACAATTTGACTGCAGTCATCCGGATGACAGCAGACAAACTGATTCCGAAGAGGCCCGGCATCTTTGGGTAAAATAGAAAACAGATACCCCTTGTAGAATATCGGAGTCTGCTGTTCCGACGCGAGCCCTTCTTCTGGTTTTAATATTTGAAGGGACTCGGCCGAAAAAGCACCGTTTTTCTCCCTTATTTTCAGCATCAGACTTCCGGCGCCATATCCGGCCGTGAGAAAGATTCTCCCGTTTCCCAAATGGACGGGAGAAGGGGCGATGACATTGTGATCCCACAGCTTGGATTCAAAGAGTATCTGGCCGGCATCCTCTCCCTCTGCCGAAACTCCCACGATCCCTCCTATGGCACAATACACGTACATTTTTTTCCCGTGAATTGAAAAGGGCATGACTGATGAATGAGACATCTTCCAGTCATAAGGATTTGGCGTTTCCCATACAACCTCTCCATTTTCGCAATTGACGGCAATGATCAATGATCTCCCGCCGACCGCGAAAACAGCCTGGGAACCATCGATCAGAGGACATTGTCCGGTGTACCACAAAGGCACTTCGGCTCCGTATTCTTTTTCAAGATCGATCCCCCACCTGAAATCGCCGGAAATGGCATCCACACACATGATGTGGCATTTCGGACCGATGGTCACTACATATTTGTCCGTCACCGCAGGTACGGTCCGCGACATCCCGTGATTCCTTTTTACATACAGTTCGTATCCCCGCCTCCAAATCTCTGTTCCGTCATCGAAAGAAAAACAGCGCAATACATCCGCTTTCTCCTCTTCGTCATAATCCAGGATATAGACCCGTCCATTTGAAACAACGGGAGCGGCATGACCTTCCCCCAGGTCAATGGACCAGAGAATGTCCGGCCCAGCATCGTCCCAACTGCCGGCAAGTTTGATATTTTCCTTGCTGATATTGTCGAAATCAGCCCCTCTGAATCTCGGCCAGCTTTCCTGCATCTTGGAAGGAATCCCATCAAAACTAGCAAAGTAGGCACCGATATCCACCGCTTCGCTTCGACTAGTAAATCCCGGCGGCCTGTTATCCCTACCAGGAACACTTTCCAAGATATCCTTTACCGGATTATGGAGGAGCCACCAAGTCAGAAAAACTAGTCCGATGAAAGTCGCACCGAGAACAGTGACGAGGTTTGCTACTTTTTCATTCATTTATCTGGCAATAAGATAAACCATCAAAGCATCGCCGTGCCGTATGAAAAGGCGTCCGTCCTTGATGACAGGATGAGCCCAGTGTTCTCCACTACCTCTTTTGATCCGAAAAGAGCTCACCACCTCAAACTTTTGAGGATTGGGTTTGACTAAGGCCACATCTCCTCTTTCACTGTAGCAATATATCATCCCATCCGAAAAGATGATCGCTCCTTTATTTCCGATTTGTCTTGCCGTGTACTGGACTTTTCCGGTTTTCCAATCCAGGCAGTGCCATCCTCTGTTATTATGTCCAGAGCCATAAATAAAGCCATCGACCAAAACGACTGCTCCCATCTGACTGTCGAGAGTGTCCTGCGACCAAATACGCTTAATGCTCTTTCCATCCTCAGAAAGTAAAAACATCTGACCACCCGTATTATAGCCACTCACCGTGTAAACATTTCCATCATGGTACAGAGGTGTATTCGCATTGACATAATAATCCGTGACATGGGAATAACGCCATAAGAGCTCTCTTTTGTCGGCATCGATACCGACAAAAGATCTGGCAGTCATGGTTAAAAGCAAGCGTCTCCCCCTGTGTTTGACAAGGCAGGGTGAACAGTATCCAGATGTCTCTCCGTTGCCCCTAATTTCCCAGATTGTTTTTCCAGAATGCCTGTCTAAGGCGACAATCATGACATCCCGTCCACCCGGGGTACAAAAAATGCAATCACCATCCACAAGGAGAGACTCCGTCATTCCCCATTCCAGATTCCTTGCCCCAAATTCCTCCATCAGATTAACAGACCATATCTTTTTCCCATTCGTGCTGAAACAGACAACCCGTCCCTCTGCAGACATCAGATAGATTCTATCCCTTTGGACGGTCGGAGTCGTCCGGGCACCCGGTCGGCTTCCATCCCACTCAGGGCCGTACGACGATTTCCAAACCAACTTGCCATGCTTATCAAAAGCAAACAGAAAGCCTTCTCCACTGATCATACCAGTTAGATAAATGCGATCTGTTGTCACGGCGGGAGAAGAATAGCCTTTACCAAGTCCCTCCACAAACCATAAAAGCTCCGGCCCTTCATCAGGCCACTTCTTTAAAAGACTTTCATTTGGATAAACTCCATCGCGATCTGGTCCCCGCCATTGGGAATCGATTTGTCCAAACGCAACTGAAAAACTCAGACAAAAAGATAATATAAAGATCATCATGAATTTTTTCTTCATTCGACACCTCTATTCATCTTGCTCGGTCATATCATGGCTCTATTTAAAATGCCATCGATCGACGAAAAAACGATTGCAAAATGCTGGCCTCCACAGGAAAGACATATTCTAAGACACTTTTTGTTTTTTTTATAGCCAATCTCTATACAAGCCTCTTTATTATACTAATCCTATTGATATAGTAATATAATACACCAACACTATTTCACCGTCAATAAAGCCACACTTTTGTGTCATAAAAGAAGTTTATTTGTGAAAAGCTCGGTGAGAGGACATGATCTTATTTATCGGAGACCGCGATGAGATAATGATGTGTCCGAAAATACAGTGTTCCCTCTGATATTGCTGGTGTGGCCATGCATTCATCTTTCATTGAATTTGTGGATAGATTTTCAAAATCAGGTCCGGCTTTGACGACGAATATGCCGCCCTCTTCACCGGTAAAGTATAATTTTCCGTCCGCTGCCACTCCCGAAGCCGAGAAAGCGCTCATCTTCCCGAGCTTCTCTCTGTAGATGAGTTCACCCGTTTTTGCCCGATAGCAACTCAATGCGCCGTTCAATTGCAGGTTGTATAGATAATCACCATAAATGAGTGGTGTCTGCATGTAAGCGCCCCCTCGCCTGACACTCCAGACAATGGACTCATTTGAAGTCTTCTCATTCCTCAAAGAAATGTCATCCTGTGAATCCAGCTTTATGGCATAAATGGGGGATAATCGTCCATGGGCACTGTTGATGAATACTAAACCATGAGCAACAACAGGTGTAGGGACCGGAATATCGCCCCCTCCTGATATTTTCCACAATTCTTTCCCCGTTTTAAAATCATACCCACCGATATGCTTATATCCGTTGACAATGATTTGCGTTTTTCCATCCTCAGGATGAATAGTCGGTGTACTCCACGTGGGGACATCCTCCCGGGGCGTCCGCCAGATTTCTTTCCCTGTTTTGATATCCAAGGCGGCAAGAAACGCAGTATTTAGAGCATCACATTGGACAACAACAATTCCCTCATGTATGACTGGAGAGCTGGCAAATCCCCATTGGGCTGAGGGGACCGCAAAAAAAGCCGAGTCAAGAAGACCGAAATCTTTCTTCCAGATTAATTTACCGTTCATATCGTAGCAATAAAGTCCTTCGGAACCAAA
>CAZSPM010000294.1:0-3679 GCA_964608785.1 uncultured Eubacteriales bacterium | reverse complement strand
TTTCATTTATTTTTTTATAAGAAAAACAAAAAAAACCACCCCCCCCCTGTCGGGGAATAAACAAAACCCTCTATCTCAAGCTGGTAGTAGACCTTGATGATGGTGTTGGGATTAATCTGGAGTTTCAATGCGAGTTCCCTTAAGGACATTAATTGGTCACCTTCCTCCAGGTGTCCGGAAAGAATAGCCAGCTTGATTGCCCGTTTTACCTGCTCGTACAAAGGGAGCGCAGATTTGACATTAACCTTAATATTAAAAAATTTTTTATTTTCCCTTTTCACTGCTATATAATACTATAACAGTATATCAGATTTGTCAAGGCCTTTTTTTAATATTTTATAATAAAAATGACCGTCTTTAGCCGGCTGGGGAGAGATCACAATATTGAATTATTGATTTAAGCGGTTTAAAATATAACGACAGGGAATAAAAAAAATGAAAATCATGAGATATAGTATAAGGATTTACTCTATTATGGCGGTCTTTGTGGGATTTTTATCAGTTTCTCTCATATCCGGTCAATCGAAGAAAACACAAGAGCAAAGGGTCCTTCAGCACGACGCCGCAGCGGTTATTAAGCTCGTAGCGGTCCGTGTCCTGAATCAGGATGGTCGCCCTGTCACTGACCTACAGAGGGAAGATTTCATTTTATATGATAACGGCAAGAAGAAGGTAATAACAGAGTTCGAAGTACACACTTTGAGTGAAGCAGGGATGGAAGTCCGCTCGTCGGGTCAGGCGTCTGATCTGACCGATGTGGAGAAGGGTATGAACCGGCGTCTCTTCATCTTCCTCGACATCCAGGGGAGTGATGTCAACGGCATGGCTAATGCCAAGCAGGCAGCCCTCCATTTCGTGGACTCGCAACTTCGGCCCGGTGATGAAGTCGGCATCCTGGGCTTCTCGCCCATGAGAGGATTCTTCATCCAGGAGTATCTGACAACAGATCACAAGAAGATCCGCAAGGCAATCGAGAGGACAAAGGACATTGAGGTTAAGCCGAGTGCGGGTTTTATTTCAGGGATAGAATTCGATGATAAAGTGCCAGTCAAAGAGAGAGATTCCGGAGAAGAGAGTTCAGTAGACACAGGAGTCGAAAATAAAGCAAGGGGAACCGTCGCTCGTGGGGGTGGTAACACCATCAGTATTCCGGGATCAAGAATATTTCACCGCCGAGATTTCACTCCTCGAATGTTCGACTTGGCCCAGGCTCTCAAATATATTCCCGGTAACAAGAGCCTTATATTCTTCACTAGCCGCAATCTCGGGCCGGTCGCCACTAAGTTGGGAAAGGAATTCGCCAGTGCCAGTACGCCCGTGTACACAGTCAATACCCGGAACTGGATCGTGAAGAGAAATATGAGATTATCCATCAAGAAAAAATATATCTGGACGGATCACCCTTTAAAGGAACTAGCCCTTGCCTCTGGAGGGAAATATTTTGCCGACATCAAGGACATAGAGACAATTTCCAGAGATGTTCAAGTATTAACAGGAAATTTTTATGTCCTTGGCTATTATGTCTCTGAAAACTGGGATGGTAAGTACCATAAGATTAAAGTAGAAATCAAAAAGCCAGGACTGAAGGTCCTTGCCCAGCACGGCTATTTCAACCCGAAGCCCTTCACCAAGCTTACAGATTTCGAGAAGGAGCTTCATTTGTCTGACTTGGTGTTCACCGAAAAGCCAGCAACCATCGACCCTTTGGACATTCCCATTGAGCCGCTTTTCATCGCAGGCAGAGAGGAGATGAACTGCGCTCTGCTTGCCCGGATAATGGTTAAAGAGAAAACGGGAATTCCCCCCTTCAAAGCTGAGATCTCTGCTTTCATGTTCAATAAGGATCATGAGGCGGTGATGATGAAGAGAGGAGAGATGGATCTCGCTCCTTTCAACCAAAAAACTTTTTTCCCTTACTTCACGGCCAACCTTCCTGCCGGCGAGTACGAATGCCGGATCGTGGTCCGTGATCTTGAAACAGGACAGGCCGCTTTAGGAAAAGTTGTCTTTAATCTTCCGGAAAAAAGTGAATCTGAAATAGTCTTGTCGTCCCCCCTTCTCTTTGCCACAGGCCCAGAATCGCAAATTTTAAAATTATCTGCAAAAGATATCTCTCTAAGCGATTTCTACAAATTCCAACCCAGGAACCACTGTCTAGTTGTCAGAGAGCTGGAGCCTGAAATCAAGGGTCTTCTCGCCGTGCTACCGGTGGCCACTGCCGCAGGCCCGACTCCAGAGATCGAGCTCAGTGTTCGGCTCTATCCCAGGCCGGAAGGTGAAGCAGTAATTTTAGCTGCAGAGATCGTTGATTTCCAAAACACAAGCCCCAATACAGATATCCTAATGATTGAAATCAGGCTACCTGAGATTAAACCGGGCGAGTACGAACTTGAAATTGAGGCTCTTGATGAAAAAACCCTTGCGCGGTCTATTGTCCGAAATTCCTTGTCAAGAAATAAGGAGAATAGAAATTCCACTAATTACTCCCACATCATTCTATAAACCACTAATTCTTTATAGCCACTCTCTTTCTCCCTGAGGCAATAAAGGCGGTTCTTCTTAGCCCTTACAGTGAAAATGTAAATTTTATCCTTGGAGGCTCCGTAAATGATCCTGTCTCTATTCACAGGGCTTCTAGCGTTCATCGGATTAGGCCATTGCAAGGTATCTAGCTCATTTATATCTTTAAATTCAGAGTTGCATATACTTATATCTCGTTTTCTAAATTCTGGAGTCTTTTCATACAAAGATACAAGATAATTTCCATTCTCAAGCGGGATAAGGCTATAATTTTTTTCAAGGGGAGTTTCTCTTAGAAAATTACCCTCCCTGTCATAGACCAGAAATTTTCTTATCCATCTAGCAGGATCTTTGGCTATGACCTCGCCTTGCGGACTGATCAACATAGTACCTCCCCACTCAATCTCACCCGGTCCTTTCCCAAATCGCAAAAAGGACTTAATAAAATCCCCCGATGAATTGAATTTAAAGATATAATTCTCATCACTTCTCCAACGAATAATAAAAATATTCGCCTCATCATCGACGTCAAATGTTTCTATATCGATCAATCCAATCTTTAATATTTCTTCATTCTCGGTATCGATCGAAAATTCCCTCTCAAGATGAAGAGTTCCAGGCTCTCCCTTTATTTTGTAGGGCTCGAGGTGATTAACAACAACTTCCACTCCATCTTTTCTTATCTTTTCTACTTTTTCTTGTTTTGGTCCACAGTAGAAAAGTAAGCAAAGAATTAAAACAAGATAAATTAGTTTTTTCACTTTTACTTTAATCTCCCTCCTAATTTTTCATGTTTGTCCTCAATCCTATATTTTTTAATGGAAAAAGTTTCGTCCTCGTTCCGAAGGTTCATATATAGATAATCCTTCGAAATGGCCATCGGTCTGTAACCGATAAAAATTGGATCGGACTCGCCAGGGATGCTTAGATAAAAATTGTCGATGTATCGGCCTTCAAAGTCATAAACATCGATTAGAACCCCCTTTTTCTTATCTGTCGTGGAAGTCATCACCCACAGAAGGTCATTAGCTATCAAGAGCTTCGTGATATCATTCAGGTATTTTCTTGGCGCAGTGTACATTTTCCCGCCGACTCCGATGGCTCCTCCTATCCTTCGTCCCTCTGGAACTTTGACTCTTTTATATTTTCTCCGGAAAGA
>CAZSPM010000293.1:0-3683 GCA_964608785.1 uncultured Eubacteriales bacterium | reverse complement strand
TAATTGATATTTTTGAAAGGCGTCTCTCGTTTATCGCACCTCTCCTCAGCATGTTTAGGTATATTCTTCCGAGTTCACCCATTGGGAGAGGATAGGAGCCTCTTGTTACCTCATAATAAAGATCTATAAACGCTTTTTCAGGTTCCGCAAGTCCTTCACTTGAGTAATCAAATTCTCTGGTTGGTCGCAAGATAGCTATATCCCCAAGAGAAGGCAAATTTCGGAATTTTTCAAAGGCTTCTTCTCTGAAGCCAATTATAGAATCAATTTTCTGATTAAATAGTAATTCTTGAGCTTCTTCAATATTAGTCTGTTCAATAAATGCTAGTGTTGGATATCTTTCTGGAACATGGATCATATAACCTCTTATGATATCCAAACCCGAAATGAAAAATTGAATGCCAGATTCATCAAGCAGGGTTTTTACCCTATTTGCAAGAGTAGACAATTGAGGATGAGCAATCTGTTTTACCTGTGGCCTAAACGAATAAACACCTCGTCTTATGCGTACAATTTTTCCAAAATCTGCGAGACTCCAAAGTGCCCACCGTACAGTTGTCCCCTTCATTTCTAGAGCACTTACAGCATCAGATATAGTAAAAGGCTCATGTTCTCCTAGCTTTGTAGTTAAAATGTCTAATTTGTCTTTAAGCGATTTTGTGGTGAGTGAACAAATTCTCAATGAGCTGGACAACATTGAAAAGAGCATCCCTACAACCCAAAGAGAAATCACCAAGAGAAAGCCTCTCACTTCCAAAGGGATCATCGTGTCATTCAGTTTAAAAAAGATCTTTATTCCAGCTTTGGGAATTGCAGCCGTATTGATCGCAGTGCTGTTTCAATGGTATCCCTGGTCAAAAAAGGAAGCTGTTCCTTTCGCATCCGATAAACCCTCTCTTGCCATCCTGTATTTCAAGAATAACACAGCGGATGCAGGATTAGACCATTGGAGAAGTGCTCTTTGCCAATGGCTGATTACAGACCTCTCGCAATCGAAATATATCAATGTATTAGCTGAAGATAGGCTTTTTAGTATTCTCAGAAGATTGAATCTTTTAGATGCAAGGAGTTATGCTCCAGAGGATTTGAAGAAAGTAGCCTTAAAAGCAGGAGTAAATTATGTATTTCAGGCAAGCTTGGCAAAGGTAGGGGATGCCTTTCGAATTGATTATTCTCTGCAGAAAATAGATACATTAGAATCTATTGGTTCAAGTTATGTTAAAGGGGAAGGTGAAGATAGCTTCTCTGCCATAGTGGATGAGTTAACAAGAAAAATTAAAGAAGATTTTAAACTTTCTGCAAAGGAAATACTGAGTGACATAGATGAAGAGGTAGGCAAGATTACTACTTCGTCTCCTGAAGCCTATAAATACTATCTTGAAGGATGGAAATATAATAACAAGGGAGAGTCTCGCCTGAGTATCCAGTCTTTAAAAAAGGCAATTGCCATTGATCCTGAGTTTGCTATGGCCTACAGAGTCCTTGCTGCAGGTTATTGGAATCAAGGCCATCCTGAAAAATGGAAGGAGTCAATTCAAAAGGCTTTGGAGTTGAGTGATCGTATCTCCGACAGAGAGCGGTATCTAATACAGGGGCATTTCTACACATGGTCCGGATCAGGAAAAATATCTGATCAATTCAGTTATAGAGCTAGATTGGGAGCCTTATATTTGTTACAGGGAAGATTTATTGAATCAAAAGAAATAATGAAACAAGGGTTCGAACTGGCAGAATGGGGATGGTTTCATTTGTATTTGGTATATCTACACCTAAAATCAGGAAGCCCTGAACAGGCTTTGGAAGAGTATAATAAGGCATTTACAACTGAAGATGAACTTGAAGTCTCAGAAGAGGAAAGACTTGATTTGTATATTAAAGGCCTTGTTTATCTTGAGATGAAATCTATTAGTGAGGCGCAAAAAATAGCAGATGAACTTGAGGAGATAATTAAGAAAGGAATGAACAAAAAATTAACAAGAATGCACCACCTTCTGATAGGAATGATAGAGCTTAAAAGGGGGAATTATCCAAGAGCCATTGAATTCTCTAAGAAAGCTGTATCTTTATTACCTTCTCAATATTTAATTTATGGCGATGCGCATGCGCTGTATTTCGAACCTTTGGCTTTAGCCTATTACATGGCTGGAGATCTTGAAAAATCTCAAAAAGAATACGAAAAAATAGCTTCTCTCACATCAGGAAGACTTTTTTGGGGTGACATCTACGCCAAAAGCTTCTACATGTTGGGCAAGATCTTTGAACAGCAGGGGAACACAGCAAAGGCCATAGAGCATTACAAGAAATTCCTCTCCCTCTGGAAGGATGCTGACCCTGGGATGGCAGAAGTAGAGGATGCAAAAAAGAGGATGGCCGGGTTGAAGAGTAATTGAGGCAAGAGGAAACCAGAGACAATAATCCATTATAAAACCATTTACTCGAGAATGGCAAAGCTTAGAGCATTGCCAGAAATTCCTCACCCTCTGGAAAGACGCTGACCCTGGTATTGCTGATGTTGAGGATTCAATTGGGAGGACACCATGACCAGAAACGCCTTTATTTTGATTGTAATAATTGTTTTTATGCTAGCAGCTCAGAACGGATGCAAATCGCCTGCTCCTTCAGAAAGTGAGGGAAAGGATGAAATCACTGCTGTTGAAGCCCCGCCTAAAGTCAAGAAACCAATTAGAGCAGAACAGGGTTCTGAACCCGCTCGAACAGCAATAAAGGGGCCATCACCTCGGCACAGCCCTAAAATGGTCTTCGACAGCAAGCGAAACAAGATGGTTCTTTTCGGAGGATTTCATGGCAGGGGATACCCTAAAGACACCATCGAATGGGACGAAGATGGCTGCTTTAATATCGAAGTGGATTGCCCGCGTCCACGAGCTGACCATGCAATGGCATATGACAGCGCACGAGGAGAGACAGTTCTCTTTGGAGGAGGAATAGGAGAGCCCTCCGATGTAACCTGGCTGTGGAATGGCCGATATTGGTTAAATGCACGCGTTGTTGGTCCAAGTGCCAGGAGAAATCATACGATGGTATATGACAGCAAACGAGAGCGTGTAGTACTATTTGGTGGGGCTAAGAAAGGCAAATTTACACAGGGAGAATCTGGAGAGACGTGGGAATGGAACGGATATGGCTGGGAGATGGTAAGCAACTCAGGTCCTTCGATACGTTATGGTCACGCTATGGCCTACGATGAGAATCGCGGAAAGACAGTGTTATTTGGAGGTGATTCAGCAACGGGGCTCCTGAATGACACCTGGGAATGGAACGGCACGGAATGGATTCAAATGCAATCTTCAGGACCCGAGCAACGGTTCTACCATGGCATGGCATATGACTTCAACACGCAGAAGGTCTTAATGTTTGGGGGTGCTGGCAAGATAGTTGATGGAAGGCATATTAATTTGGGTGATACCTGGGAATGGGACGGACAAAGCTGGCATAAAATCGGTTCTTCCAGCCGGCTAAAAATTGCACATTTTGGTATGGCATTCGATAAAACAAGAAATAAGGTTATCATTGTCGGTGGGATTGATAATGATCTTAACTATTATGACTTCTGGGAGTGGAATGGTCGCAACTGGCAGCGTTTTACTTTTTAACACCCCTGACGATACCCTTTATTGCGGTAAGTGCGCAAGTCCTCTTTAATAAAAATGATCGGATGCATG
>CAZSPM010000292.1:0-3686 GCA_964608785.1 uncultured Eubacteriales bacterium | reverse complement strand
CAACAGACTGAGGAAGACCAATAAGAAAATAAAAATATACTTTCTTGTGATGTAACGATCCAAGATGTTCGGAAAGCGAAGGGAAATGCGAGGCCAGCTTCGTATAAATTTTCTCTTCTTGGGTTGAATTTGAGTATCGCTTTTTTTCCCAGAAAAGCGAAAAAAAGAAGGTAATAGCGGGGACTCTTTTAAAGCTGTGAGGAAAAGGTAAAAAGCAATGACTATAAGCAGAATGTTTGGTCCCCATATTCCCAGCCATGGAGAAAGCTTCCCGTCCATGGCCATCTTTTCGCCGGCTGTAATCAAAACATAATAAACCAAGATTATTCCCAAACTGATGGTGAAGCCGCTGGTTCTTCCTCCCTTTCTTGTAGAACTTCCTAAGGGAAGCCCCAAAATGCCAAAAATCAAGCACGCAAAAGGGAAGGCAAATTTTTTGTGTATCTCGACCCAGTGGGAAATATGGTTTTTGCTTAGCCGCGAGAAAGCAAATGAGGCTTCTGCGTATCGTGGATCTTCCTTTTTTAAAGCCTTTGCTATAATCTCCTCCCATTCTTGTTTAATCTTCTCCAAATCTCTATTTATGACTTTAATTTCACTGAACAACTCTTTAATATCCTTTTCCCTCACTCGCTTCTCAGCAGAGATAGAAGAGAACAAGCCTTCCACATTGATGTCTTCTATAAGATGTTCGAAAGAAATCACGCTGTATTTCTTGGGGTCGGCCAGAGGGTAGGAATGCAGCGCGCCATCGAAGAGCTCAAGAGTCGCTCTTTTCACATCTGGATAGAAATTCATCTTTCCTTTCTTGGCTAATATAACTCTTGGTTTTTCTGGGGGTTCGGAAAGATAGACGAAAATATTCTCCCAATTCTTCTCTCGATTTATATCCTGGATAAACAAAACCATGTGGGGTATCGATTCGTTGAATTCCCGAGGACTGATCCTAAGCTGAACTTTGGCGAGTACAGATTGAGAAAGGCTCTGGACCCACTTGTAATTGGAACGAGGGGCAAGATAGAGAGTCAAAAAAGATGTAATTAGCCATCCCCCAAAAGAAAAGATGAGCACAGGCCGAAGAAGTCTTTTGTAGCTGATGCCTAAGGTTTTTAAAGCTACGATTTCTGAGTCTGAAGACAGACGACTCAGTCCAGCCAAAATGCCCATAAGCACAGCCATTGGAACTGTAAACGCCAGGATAGCTGGAATGAGATAAACAAAAATTTCAACAACTGCTTTAAAAGAAACTCCTCGAGTTATGAATATTTCCGAAAGCTGAAGGATCTGGTTCATTAAAAGAACAAAAGTAAAAATGAGGATACCTATGCAAAAAGGCGGGACAATCTCTTTGATGATATACCGGTCAAAAAACTTTAACACTCTTTTTTTATACCACAGAAAAGCCTAAAAAAAAAAGAAAGGCCCTAAACATGAGCCTAGGGCCTTATGGGTTTAATCAGAAAAGGATGGGATTGTTTTAGTACATGTCTCCGGGTGGCGGAGCGGGATATTTAGGTCCTTTTTCTTCTTCAGGAATATCGGATACCAATCCTTCTGTAGTTAGGAGCAAGCCAGCAATGCTTGATGAGTTCTGCAGAGCAATCCGGACAACCTTGGTCGGATCCAGGACACCAGCTTTGACCAGATCTTCATATGTTTCTGTAAGGGCATTGAATCCCAGGTCTTGCTCCTTCTCCTCGGCTTTAACCTTCTCCACAACGATAGAACCTTCTTGACCTGCATTGTCTGCGATCTGCCGAAGAGGTTCTTCCAAAGCTCTCTTGATGATATTGACACCAATCTGTCTATCATCATCAAACGTTAATCCTTCAAGGACGTTCATGGATCTTAAAAGAGCCACTCCTCCTCCAGGGACAATGCCTTCCTCTACAGCAGCCTTAGTGGCATGCATGGCATCCTCGACCCTTGCTTTTTTCTCTTTGAGTTCGGTCTCGGTCGCGGCGCCTACTTTGATCAGGGCAACTCCACCTACCATCTTTGCGAGTCTTTCCTGGAGTTTCTCTCTATCATAATCAGAAGTTGTCTCTTCGACCTGAGTCCTTATCTGCTTGATTCGAGCCTGGACATCTTCCGATTTTCCCTTTCCTTCAACAATAGTGGTGTTATCTTTGTCTATGACGACTTTATTAGCAGTACCTAGCCAATCCACCCCCACATTTTCAAGCTTGACACCAATATCCTCAGTGATAACCTTGCCTCCAGTCAGGGTGGCAATATCCTCCAGCATTGCTTTCCTTCTGTCACCGAAACCAGGAGCCTTAACAGATGCACATTGAAAAGTTCCTTTGAGCTTATTGACAACTAGCGTTGCTAGGGCCTCACCTTCTACCTCTTCAGCAATGACTAACAGAGGTTTCCCCATTTTGGCTATGTTTTCAAGCAGTGGCAGAAGCTCTCTCAGATTACTGATCTTTTTTTCATGGAGAAGGATCATAGGATTTTCCAAAACACACTCCATCCTATCAGGATCAGTGATGAAATAAGGTGAAAGATAGCCGCGGTCAAACTGCATTCCTTCCACAACTTCCATCGTTGTCTCCAAGCCCTGGGCTTCCTCAACAGTGATAACTCCGTCTTTGCCAACTTTATCCATGGCCTCAGCAATGATCTTCCCTATGGATTCATCATTATTGGCAGAGATGGCTCCAACCTGGGCAATCATCTCTCCGCTGACATCACGGCTTAACTTTTTCAGTTCCTCCACTACCGCTGTTACAGCCCGGTCGATCCCTTTCTTTATTAAATTGGGATTTGCACCGGCTGTGACATACTTTAATCCTCCAGAAAAAATGCTTTGAGCAAGCACTGTAGCTGTAGTTGTTCCGTCGCCGGCTACGTCTGAAGTCTTGGAAGCTACCTCTTTCACAAGCTGGGCACCCATGTTCTCAACGGGTTCCTGCAGTTCAACCTCTTTAGCCACAGTCACTCCATCCTTGGTGCTGGTAGGAGAACCGAACTTCTTGTCCAGAACAACATTCTTTCCCCTGGGGCCTAATGTTTCCTTTACCAAATTACTCAAAACATTGACACCCTTTAAAAGTGCCTGTCTGGCATCTTCGCCAAGCGTTATTTGTTTTGCCATTTTTCCTCCTTTTTAACGAATTTAGGTGATTTTAGCTAAAATTTCTTCTTCACGAACAATAACGAGTTCATCATCGCCGACGGTAACTTCAGTACCACTGAATTTCCCGATGAGAACCTTATCACCCTTTTTTACCTCGAGTGGGATAACCTTTCCATCGTCAGTCACACGGCCTTTTCCGACTGCTATGACTTCTGCCTCTTGAGGTTTTTCTTTGGCAGTGTCAGGAATGATTATTCCTCCCTTTTTGGCTTCCTGTTCTTCCAACCTCTTTAGAAGAACCCTGTCGTGTAAAGGCATCACCTTCATTTAGACCTCCTGTAAAATGATGAATTTTTTTAGCAGAGCTAAAAAGAGATTGCTAATATTAACGGAAAATTCCCCTCTTGTCAAGAAAAAAAGTGAAAAATTAGCACTCTTTCTTGTAGAGTGCTAAATTTTCCTGGTTATCTTTAAAGATTTGACGCGATTATTCAGAGTGTTGCGGTGAATCCCCAGCGCTTTGGCAATCTTTGTCTTGTTTCCCCTGTATTTTTTTGAAGCCGTCTCTATATAAATTTTCTCAAACTCCCTCATGGCATCT
>CAZSPM010000291.1:0-3687 GCA_964608785.1 uncultured Eubacteriales bacterium | reverse complement strand
TTACACCAGAAATGATTTCATTATAATAATCTATCTTTCATCACCCATGAGAAAATTGACATTCCTGTTAATCATATCCTTTATTTCTGTTGTCCCTTGCCTGAGCGTTGAGATAGAAGGAGAAGTTTTAACGCTCGAAGGAAAACCTATTCCTGAAGCTGTTATTCTTCATCGTTTAAGCGGAAATAAGACCTTGTCAGATGAAATGGGTTTTTTTTCTCTTAAGGTTCCCGGCTCAGAGAAGATAAGACTTGAGATCATCCATCCTAATTACATTGAAGAGGAAATCACCCTTGCTGTTGAGAATATGCCGAAAAAAGTCATAGTCCGCCTGACCCCTTATATTCGCCAGAGAGAGGAGATTGTTGTGACTGCCATGAGATACCCTGAATCCTCCTCCAACGTCCCTGCTGCTGAGACCGTCATTCCCAAAGAAACTCTTGAAGAAGCCATGGTTCCAAACATCACAGAAGGGATAGCAAACCTGCCTGGGGTATCCAGTATTGGATCAGGAGGTTTTAGTCTTGTTCCTAATATTCGCGGATTAGCAAGAAGAAGAGTTCTAATCTTGATCGATAATGCGCGCGTGACAAGTGACAGGCGCACAGGGCCTAATGCCTCTTTTGTGGACCCTGGAGAAATTGAAAAAATTGAAGTCCTGAGAAGTCCATCTTCTGTCTTCTACGGCTCGGACGCCATCGGAGGAGTCATCAATATCTTTACCAGAAAGCCTTCTATGCAGGAAAAGCTTAAAGGAAAAATCAATCTGAAATATGGCTCGATAAACCGGGAAAAAAGTCTTGGCTTTTTCTTGGAAGGAAGCAAACAGAAAACAGGATTCTATCTATCTTTCCACGCAAATGATGCTGAGAATTATTCATCTCCTCTGGAAAAAGTGCCCATGTCAAAATATACCCAAGGCAGCCTGTTTGGCAAAATCTCTCACATGAGCGAAAAGAGAGAGATTCATCTGAGTTTTCTTGGGACAAGAGGATACGATATCGGAAAACCGAATCGGGACAGCCTCACTAAACCGACCTGGTATCCTTTAGAGAGTCAAAATCTTCTTCAGCTTCAATGGCTCGAAAAGGGAGTGGTTCAGGGGGACCTAACCGTACAGGCTTATCTAAACCCCAACTTTTTGGAAACAAAAAAGGAGACTATAAAAGAGTACAAAACTAAAGAATCTTACAGCAAGATGGAGAGCCTGAATCTTGGATTCCATCTTTCCTATGGAAAAAAATTTTTGAAAAACTTACGTCTCAACGGAGGAGTTGATTTTTATGGCCGATCCCGAGTCAAAGCCAAAAATACCAATACATATTTTGACTCCTCTGGAAATATTGAAAACAGTATCGAAGAAAGGCCCTTCCAAGATGGAAAAAGGAAAGATTTGGGAATTTTTATATCGGCGGACTACAGTGGAATCAAGAGATTTGACTTGGTGGGTGGGCTGCGTTGGGATTTCCTTCAACTGGAGGCTGTCCCAGGAAATGTTCCTCCTTCTCAAAAAACCACAAAAAGTACCTGGTCAGGCTTTTTAGCGGGCTCAGCCAAGCTTACAAATGAAATTATTGCTTTTGCCAACATATCCCGAGCTTATAGGATTCCCAGTTTGAACGAGCTGTTTTATACCGGCATAACTGGTCGAGGCTCTATCATTGCTCAACCATATCTCAAATCAGAGACAAGCTTGAATCTTGATGCAGGCATAAAATTTATCAATAAACGGTTTTTTGCAGGTCTTTACTCTTTCTATTACGAAATAGACCATTTGATAGAACGGTACCTCCTATCCGATAAAATCTATACCTATGGAAATGTTGATAGAGGACGAATCAGTGGATATGAATTGGAACTTGAACTTTATCCGGCCTCTGGATGGAAGATATTCTGGAATTTCTTCTCTTTTAAAGGAAAAAGTACGAAAACACAAAATCCCTTGAATGATATCCCATCTTCCCGTCTTTTTTTGGGAACACGACTCTGGCTCGGTCGTTTCTCTGCAGAGATCACCTCCACTTTTCAAGGGCAAAAAAAGGACCCTGGCCCAGCTGAAATAAAAATATCTGCCTATGAAATTATCAACATTAGGGCTGGATATCTCTTCGATTCCTCATGGCGCCTCTATCTCGCCCTTTCTAATCTCTTTAATGAGCGCTATCTGGCAAGGCCTGATCCTGACTCTGTAGAGGAGCCGGGGAGGAATTTTTTATTTGGCGTGAGTTATTCTTTCTGAGAAAAGTGTTCGATGTTGACGACTGAGTGAAAGTTGTTGCATGATAGGCATAAAATAAAGATTTAGAGAAAATCAAATTAGGGAATAAGAGAAGGAGGTATCAATGAACATATTGAAATTTAAGCGGGTTTTCAGTTTTTTCTGTGTTTTTTTTCTTTTGGTCGCATTATATCTCTCTCTACAGGCTAGTTCTTTTCCTCTTGAAGCCATTCTCAGCTATGCATTTCCATCGAGTTTAGTGACTTCTCCAACTGGAGATCTTGTGGCATGGGTGTTCAATTGGGAAGGGAAGAGGAATATCTGGATCGCTCAAGGCCCTGAATACAAGGCTCGCCAACTCACACGTTATTCTCTCGATGATGGACAGGAACTCGGCCAACTGGCCTTCAATCATGACGGGACGATCATTGTCTATGTCAGAGGAGGTTCTGCGAATCGCGCTGGAGAATATCCCAATCCCACCTCCAATCCTGAGGGAGTGGAACAGGCACTCTGGGCCATAAGGGTCGAAGGAGGAGAGTCCTGGAGACTGGGACAAGGAAGCGGTCCTGTTCCATCCCCTGATGCTAATCAGGTCGTTTTCGGACAAAGAGGAAGAATTTATCTGGAAGAACTTGAGGGCTCCTCTAAACCAAAACTTATTTTCAAGGCTCGTGGCAGGAACGGTTCTCCAACATGGGCACCTGAAGGTTCTAAGCTCGCCTTTGTCAGCTCAAGGGAAGATCACAGCTTTATCGGCATCTATGACTTTAAAACCAAATCTATAAGCTGGCTCTCTCCCTCGGTCGACAGGGATAGCTATCCAGTCTGGTCGCCCTGTGGGAAATACATCGCCTTTATTCGTTTTCCTGGTGCTGCCGGAGGAGTCTCCTTCAGAGGGGGACGAAGATTCTCTTTGATGGTCGCTGATATCGAGAGTGGAAAGGCGAAAGAATTATGGCGCTGTCCGAATGCCACAGGTGGGTTTGCTCAATATTATCCTGCGGAGACACTTCGCTGGCCAGTCGATGACCTTCTGGTTTTTTACTCTGAGCATGAAAAATGGATGCATTTGTACTCTCTATCTATTAAGGACAAAAAAGTGGTGTGCCTCACTCCTGGAGAATACGAAGTAGAGAATAGCTTCCTTTCATCGAATGGAAAAACACTAATTTTCAACTCCAATTCCGGTGATATCGACCGCAGGCATCTTTGGTCGGTTCCAGTGGCTGGAGGCAACCCTCAAGTTCTGACTCCTGGAATAGGCCTTGAGTGGTCTCCAGTCCTGACCTCAAAGAGTAAAGATTTGGTCTTTCTATGCTCAACAGCTTTCCAGCCCGCAGCTCCGGCAGTCATGAAACTTGAAGGAAAAAAGAGGCAGTTGATCGCTCCAGAAGCTATACCGGATAATTTTCCGATGAAAGATCTGATCGAGCCGCAACAGGTTATTATCAAAACTCCGGATGGAT
>CAZSPM010000290.1:0-3723 GCA_964608785.1 uncultured Eubacteriales bacterium | reverse complement strand
CTCCGCAGAGGCTGAGATAATCACCAATTCAATCGGAGCTTGCTGGCAAAGCCGGATAAGGGCTCGAGAGTTTTGAATTTCTCTTTCGGCCATCTCATCCAGGAGCCTTCGGCAATCTGCTTTGAGAGATGGATCTGTAGTGTCTAAATATTCATGGACAGCATAGATCCAAACTGCAGTATTCCTTAAAGTCTCATAAAGACAGCGCAAAGCCAGGGTCCTGAAATATTGGTCTTCAAATATCCTGAGAGCTCGCTCATGATGGGAACGCTGTGCATCATCCATTTTTTCCTTAAAAAGATCTATCCCTGATTGGAGGGATTTCCAGACATTGCTGTCAATCCTCGTATAGGCCTTGTGGGCAAATTCTTTAGAGACGAGTTCAAAAAGGACATCCATTGCGAGGTCCACTTTATTGGGATTATGAATGGAGCTGCACATGAATTTTTCATAGTAAGCCCGTTCACTCTCAGGAATCTGGTTGATATCAGGAACCAAAGGACGAACCAGCAGTCGCTGCCAGACAACACCATAATGCGAATAGAGAGGAAGCGGAATGAAATGACGGATCGCCTCCTCCACAAATCGCCACCCCTTAACCAGATCTTCTGCATAGTCTTCACCTGCATATTCTGAAGCAATGTCTATTACAGTCTGGTTGATATCCATTTTCGGATCAAACTGAAACAGGCGAAAAACTTCCTGATTGACAGCATAGGGCACCTTATCTGGCGGTTGGATACCTCCGAGATGGGCCAAAGTGGCAATACCCTGCTTGTATAAAGCGCATAGTTTCTCATGGGTTAACCATGGGAAAGGAATCCCCAATAAAGGTTCATGGTTTGTATGGGATGAAAAGGAGTGGTAAAAGTAACTGTAACTTTTTCTGGAATTCAATTCTGTCATTGGTATTTTCTCTTCTTCTCTTATGGTATTATGATAAGCGGATCCCAAAACATTGATATCGGTGTATTGGGGATGGGGATAATTGTTTTCCCATCCAGCAGCTCCAAGAGAGTTTATCTCCACATCGATTCTATCCCTAAGCTCGGGCCAAAGATGTCGGCGTTCTCCATAAAACGGCTCTAAGCGTGTGATTACCCGAAATATCGGATTAATATGAGATGCCTCATCGCGCATAAGCCTGAAAAAGTTGATTATGTTCTCTGCAGCTGCTTTTGCAATTTCTTCATCGTCTTTCCATTCTCTAATCAGATAGGCCCCGCCATTTCTTCCGACATATAAGGATTTCGTATGCTCAAACCCAGCTCCGCTATCATTTGTCCAGATGGTGAGGAACTCAAGCTCGGGGATTTCCTTAAGCAGATTCGTTATGAGTTCAGCATAGTGTTTTTGTACAACCGGATGGACGACAGAGAGATTAAAACGCGGCTTAAAACTTCGAAACGGATGGTCCACGCGCGCACCCCTCAACGTTGGATATCTCTTGAAAAATGCTTCTGGTACTGACCGTGGTTCGAAACAGAGAAGTCCAGGCACAAGCCCGTATTGAAGAGCCAAACGGACATTTTCTTTTAAAAGATTGAGGTTAGCCTCCAGGTATTCCTGCGGATAAATCCCTTGGTTTAGGCGGCTTGAAACAAATTGATCGAGGGCAGGAGCATAGGTGTAAAATTCCGGATAAAATTCACCGGATACGCCCTGTTCGATTGGAGAGGGACTGGCTAAGACATTAACTTCTATATGGGAAAAACCCAAACGGGCATATTCCCTGATGTACTGTTCACGATTAAAACCGCGAATGACTCGCGCATATTGGGTGAGGAAAATGTCAAAAGTCGATTTTTCTGTGCTGAAACTCATTTCCCGCAACCATCGTTTGAGATTGGTAGTACTTTGCTCCAAGAGGGTCTTTCTTATGTAGGAGAAACCGGCATACAGAAAATAAGGTTTTGAACTGATTAGCCAACAACACTGATTCTCATCAATGTCAAAAAATACCCACTCCTTATCAGAAGGAAGCCCCACTCCCCGCTCAGATAAAAAATCTGTTAAACCTTCATCTGCCACAGCGATATTAAAAATACCTGCTTCAGACTTCATTCTTGATGTGCTCACTGGCTGAATAGGCACATCAATATCGAACGTATTCTGGAATTCCTCAGCTATGGTTCTCTCAACAGGGTATCCTTTCTCTGGAATCCGGATTTGGCGGGTTCGTTGAAAAACCTCTTTGACCTTCATTTTAATCTCCTCAATATGACCTAGATTCGAATTGTATAGCGAAAAAAATAAGAAAAAAAGCAAAAAAAATCCTCATAATCCCAAATAAATTAGTATTTTTTGGTTGATTAATTATCGATAAATAAGTAAAAAAGAAAGGAATAATCAGAAAATAGAGGAGAGAAATTCAACAAATTATCTTTAAGAACTAAGGCTTTTTAAATGAAAAAACAATCGTCTGGAATTGAATTCATAGTCGGAATTCCTTCATACATGGAAATGGATTCGATTTCTTTTGTCACGAGGCAGGTTGATCTTGGGCTGCGAAAATACTTTGGCAACCTCAAATCAATTATTATTAATGCTGACAATGACAGCGAAGATGACACCAGAGGGGCTTTTCTAGCCACCAAAACCAAAACTCCAAAGCGATACATTTCTACTCCAAAAGGAGTGAGAGGTAAGGGAAATAACTTTCTCAATCTTTTCAAATTAGCAAAAAAACATGCCCATACACTTAAAGGTGTAGTCGTTGTGGATTCTGATCTTCGTTCGATTACTCCTGAATGGATAAAGTACTTGGGTGAACCAATACTAAAGGGATATGACTATGTATTACCTATATATTCTCGGCATCAATTCGATGGAACGATCACTAACCATATTTGCTACCCATTAATATATGGCTTGTTGGGCGAGAACTTCCGGCAACCTATCGGCGGAGAGATGGCCTTATCACCTGCGCTTATGAATTACTGGCTGGAGCAAAAATGGAACTCTACAACAAAACATTACGGCATTGATATCTTTATGACACTGCACGCTATCTTTGGCGATTTCAAAATCTGTGAGGCGGGCCTCGGCGCAAAGATACACAAGGCCAGCGCTCCAAAACTGGGGCCCATGTTTACCCAGGTCGTCACGACATTATTTGAAATCATTCTCTCTAAAGAATCTTCCTGGATAAATACTCTGGTGATAAAGCCTAAAACAAAAAAAAGGTTTGGGCTTAAACGACTCGTCCCCCCACAGGAATTGAAGATCGACATTCGTGACCTAAAAGATAAGTTGAGGGAAGAATACTACCCCAAGGAATATCTTCTAAAAGCGTATTTAAATGATTACGCCATCATGAGCCTTGAAAAAATGTTCGAGCAGGATATCTACAACGTGGATGCTTTTATGTGGACCCAAATCCTTTATCAACTCTTCTTCTCATATAGAAATGGATCCCTCAAGGTCAGAAAAGACATTGTAGAAGCACTAAAGCCAATCTATTTTGCCCGTTCTGTGACTTTCGATTACCAGACATGGCGCTACAGTGTGAATTATGTTGAAGATGCTATACTCGAACAGGCCAAAGCTTTTGCCTCTCAAAAGCCCTATCTTTTTGGGTTGTACTTGAGTGCTGACAAAAGGAAAGCCGAAAAGTTGCCCGAACTCTGACTCTGTTTAGAAAGAGAAAATAAATAGAGTCATCTGCCTCCACACTTTTCCCACTAACCTTAAAAAATTTTTATTTAAACTCAAAAAATCCCT
>CAZSPM010000289.1:0-3746 GCA_964608785.1 uncultured Eubacteriales bacterium | reverse complement strand
ATGGTTATGTCTCCCATGCTCGTTTTTATCAGCACTTTTGGATTGGATTTTGCAGCCTCGTTTTTTGATGGAAAAGAGATGAGCAGGCCCAGGATTAAGACGATTGAGAATAGACCTTTTAACATGAAAACCTCCTTGAAGATATTTCTCAAAATTTTCGAAATCAAGATATCAAAATTGAGATATCAAATCAATGGGGTCAATCAACGGGGTCAGGCTTTCATAAGTTTTATAATTTATAAATGAACAAGGAATCTAATTCCTAATCAGCAAATTATAAAACTTATGAAAGCCTGACCCCGACAACAATTTAATTGATATGTGGAGCATGGCATGTTATATTTCTTTGAGAATTTGGATATTTTCCAATGAGATATAAGGAGGCATATGAGATGAAACTTAAGAATCTTGCGATCGTTATACCTATTTTTTTGTGCTTATTAATTTTTCCGAGCCAAAATCTTCGAGCTCAGGGCCATTTTGAGCTCAGCTTTCACTACTCACAGTGGAGCATTGATATTTTAAGGGGATTAATTGAAGAGGGTATTAGTGATGCTCTTGAAGAAGAATTGAGAGATGAATTCTTAGAAGACATCCAGCAAGACTATCCATACTTATATGATTCAAGCTACAGCCAGAGTGTTTCCTTTGATTCAGGGGGCGACAATTATGGATTTGAAATCCGTTGGTATCCGGGCGGCCAGAACGGCTCTTTCAGCTTGGGTATATCTGTCGAGAAAACGACCATGAGAGTATCGCTTCCTGAATTGTCAGCCAGCATGACTTTGAGAGATCAAGTGACTGGAAAGACAGCAAGCTTTCAGGCTGGCGTGAGAAATACTCAGTTCGAAATGAACCCTTTATCCTTTCATTTGAGTTTTCGTTGGGATATCAAGCCTTCGTGGAAGGTTCATCCATACATAACCTATGGCTTTGGAGTGGCTTCAGGATCTGCTTTGGAAGAGGGGAAATTGACAGCTACTTGGTCAGGAGATTTAAATATTGAAGGAGAAGCATCAGAATCCTATTCGGGTTCAGAGTCTAAGACGTTTAAAGAGCTGAAGGACGAGCTTGAGGAAGAGGGAGAAGAATTTTTTCTCCCTAGTTTCTTTCCGTTTATTCAGCTCAATTTAGGGATAAAGGGAGCCATTTCTGAGAATTTTTATATATTATTCGATGCAGGAATCTGGAACGGATTTCTCCTCAGGGGAGGAATTGCCATCCGCATTTAAACAATTATTCTCGGGTGAAGCGGATTTAATCCGATCAATATCTTATACGCAGAGCTTTCTGCCCAGCCTGCAATTTCCTCGGCTGTAATAGCTTCTTTTCTTTGCTTGCCCAAAAGGACAACTTCATCTCCCACAGCAATTTTTGAGTCTCCGTCCAAAAGAGCTACCGAATGGTTGGCAGTGATTGCTGCGATTAGAGGACGTCTTTTCCCTCGGATTAGAACATGCGCTTTGTCGACGATGTTCGTTGGATAGCCGTCCGAATAGCCCACCGGAATAATAGCGGCTTTCACTTTTTTTTGAACAGTGTACTTTCTGTGATATGACAGAGAATCTCCTGGCTTGAGGTCTTTGACAGCCACGATTTGCGCTTTTAGCTGAAGGACAGGTTTAAGGGCAAGCCTGTCTTCTTTCTGGGTTTTCTCCGAAGGATAGTAACCATAGAGAGTAATTCCAGGCCTGATCATGTCGAGATAGGCAGAAGGAAGGTCGAAGAGCCCATCACTGCTGGCAGCGTGTCTTAATCCCAGAGAAATCCCTTTCTTTTTAGCTTTTTCACAGAGGGTGAGGAAGCGGCTGAGCTGTTCTCTATCAAAGTCATCATCTTCGGTCAAAGTGGTTGAGATACCTTCGATGGAAATGCCCTTCAATGATGATACTTCTTGGATAAAAGGTGAAGTTTTACGAAAGGATATCCCCATCCTCCCCATTCCTGTATCCACCTGGATATGCACTTTTGCTTTTTCCCCCAGTTTGAGAGCAGCTTGGCTGAGGCTTTTGACTTCTTCATCGAATACTGATTGAGAGATATCGTTTAATATGATCTCTTCAGCGTCTTTTGGAGTGAAGCGTCCGAAGTTGAGGATGGGACTGGAAAGGCCTTTCTCTCTCAGCAAGAAAGCTTCTTGGAGTTTTCCCACCATGAGGTAATCGATGCTCTTTTTTTCAAGAAATCTGCTGACCTCAACCAATCCGTGACCGTAACCATTGGCTTTGACCACGGCCATGACCGGCACCTTGGCTATCTTCCGTACCTGCTTGAGATTCCAGCCCATATTTTCAAAGTTTAATTCAATCCAGGGATCATATCCTGGAGCAGCGCTGGCTCTCTTTTCGAAGTCTGTTAGCATTTTTTTCATATCGGTTTTTTTAGCAAACAGAGAGGCTGAGCCCAAGCCCGAGGCCAGCAGGAAATCTCTTCTTTTGAGTTTTCTCATTTTTTCACCTCTCGAAGATGATTGTAACCCAAAAAGTTCCTTTTGGGTATTTTGGGGTCATTCCAAAGAGAATTCCAATTCCAATTTTTTTAAATTTTCTGCTCTCGATCTGTTCTTGCAATTCCCTCGGCAGAACGTAAGGCCCTTCAGCGGTGTAGGAGATGACATTTTTATTGAATTCAAGAGAAGTGACGAATTTTTTTCCTTTTTCAGTCGTTATTAGCAGTGATATTTTTTTGGCTTCTTCGGAAAGTCTGTTGTCCAGGTTTAAATCCAATATGCCCTTTTTTGCTCTGATCTTGTTCATCTCTTGGAGGACGATTTTTCTGAGTTCCTCTTCACTCAAATTTTTATATATATTCTTGGGAAAGAGGAGGAGTGTGATGAAATACGCTCCGCCTGGATATTCCTTATTCCTGGCGACCCATACGCCCAATCCCCCCGTCTCATAAATCGAGCTAATGATTTCTTCGAAGACAAAATTTGTCTCTGAAATAGTAGGGGTGGTGAGAAAGGTGGCGTGAGTTTCTCCGAAAATCTTAGGGAAGCCAGGGAGGGGTTGTGCTTTTGCTTTTCTTTCTGAAAGAGTGCGGGCAAATTTATCGGGTTCCTCAAGATACACAAGTGGAACGAGAGAATTTTTCTTTCTTATCTCATCGATAATTTTTTGAATTTCCACTTTGATCTCCTCTTCTCTTTTGGGCTCGAATGCTTGGAGGAAGTCTTGAGTGACATAGTATTTTTTATCCTTCTCCTGGGTTACTCCGATTCCTACCGTGTCGTAGCTTGGTTCTATAATGTTGCTTCTGTGCTCAGGGCTTTCCATAAGTTTCTGATGGATGAATTCGGCAAGGAATGAATCGCTTGACGCCACGTTTTCTCCTCCGCTTATGAAATAAAATTTTCCATTCAACAGGCGGTCTATGTATGATTTCCCCGATATTGAGACATGAGAAATTTTCTCTCCGGAGGACATGTCCCGGCTGTGCTTTCGAGCAAGAGAACTCAGTTCTTTGGAGAGTACTAAAGATGGGAGCGCCTGCTGTTCTCTCTCTTTGTTGATCAATTTAAACAGGCTCTTCTCAATATCCCCCACCGCTGGCTTTTTATAGGGAACTTTTTTCTCCTGAGGATAAACAAGGTTTATGGGCAGTGCCGTGAATAGTATTAATACTAATTTTAATGATGAGACAAAGATGGCATTTAGGACCGATTTTCTCAATGGATTTTAAATTTTTCTTTATAGGGCATCACAAAAATAGTTTACAGAACATATCGAGGTAGAAACGATTTGACA
>CAZSPM010000288.1:0-3757 GCA_964608785.1 uncultured Eubacteriales bacterium | reverse complement strand
TTATGACGCGCCCAGTAAGCCTACCTTCGGGAAAGGAACAATTGGCTATACCCATACTGAGTGTTTTATGAACTCTTTTTCCTTTGGGTTTGAATATAACATTTTGAAATATTTTTTTAATCCTCTCTGCCACGATCGTGGCTTCCTTGGCTGTTCTTCCCCGCAAAATTATGCAGAATTCATCTCCCCCAAACCTTGAAGCCCAGTCCTCTTCTTTCCGGATGTTTGTCGCTATTACCCGGGCAGTTTCCTTCAGAACTTCATCTCCTTCCAGGTGGAGATAAGTATCATTATATTCCTTAAAATCGTCAACATCGATCATGATAAGAGATAGATTGCTTCTCCAGCTTTCTGCTTCTTTGATTTCCTTGGGCAGATATTCGTTGAAATGTCTTCGGTTGTACAGCGCTGTTAACTCGTCGGTGATAGAGAGGAGTTTGACTCTTTCTTCGAGTTTTTTTCTTGATGTGATATCTTCGATGACTGTGTCGTAATATATGATTTTTCCGGACCTGTTTCTGATTGCGGTGGCGATGACGGCTGCCCAGAAAGATGTTCCATCTCTAGCTTTTAAAACAAACTCTTTTCTCTTGACGAGGTTGTTTAACTCCATTTCCATTATGAAATTATCATGGTCCTCTGGATCATCATATAAATCTGTGGTTTTAATTTTGAGAAATCTATCAACATCTTCATAACCGAACATTTCCACTGCTGTGGGATTGGCCTCTAAAATATCACCTTCCGGTGTTGCTCTGAAGATTCCAATTCTGATGTTGCTGACCAGCTCTCGGTACTTTACTTCGGATTCCTTCATTTTTTTGGCAAGCTTCTGCCGTTGAATTTTTTCAGAGATCAGGCTTGCAAAAATCTCCAGGGGTCTCACCGTTTCTTCGGTGGGGATCAAACCGCTTTTTGAGTCATCCACCGAGATGATTCCTATTAATTTCCCTCTGGCATCTTTCATAGCAACCAGGAGATTATCCTCTCTGTGCCATCGCCCTTCCTCTTCTGGGTAAGTCTTCTCCCCATCTATCACTGCCCTTTGGTCGAGCACCTGTTTCATATTGTGAGGAATGTAGGTGGACTGTTTCCCGATTTTAATGCCTTCCTTGAATGCTTTTAGATACTTGTCTCGCGGCATTTGAATTCTTCTGACTCTATCCAGATCTTTCTTCTTAACCCCCCTATGTCCGATAATTTCTCGATAAGGAGGGAAGTTTGTGAAGTAGGATATGAGCACACGATTAAAATCTGAAATATCGACAACCGCTTGAGAAATGCGCTCGAACAGCTCCTTCTCATCTTCTATTGATAGTATGTCTGTAGACATTACTGAGAATCCCTCGATCTCGCGGGTCATTTCCTTTATTTTCTCTTCTGCTTTCTTCCTATCTGTTATGTCCATACTCATGGCTATGGCCAGGGGTTCTTGACTTGGTGGGACTATCGGAAAGACAGAGCTTAGAACAATTCTCTTCTCTTTTTTGTCGGAAGGGATTGACCATTCCATGAGAGGTGCGGGTTTATTCTCCCGGAAGATGGTTTTCAGGATGTTTTTGAATCCTTTCACTTCCGATTCTGATAAAAGGAAGCCATCGAGACTTCTACCCTTGACCTGTTTCTCGGTTAATCCGAAAATTTTTTCTGAGCAAGGATTCCAGAAGACTACCTTTCCTTTCTTGTTGAATCCTTGAATGGCTATGTTCGGCGCATTCTCTATGATGGACTCGAGTTTCATATTCGCATCTTTTGTATCTTTTTGGATTTGACTCAATTCATCCATTATCTTTCTGTGCTCGGTGATGTCTCTGGCAATTCCTAGAATAGCCATAAAGTCGCCTTTTTTATTTTTGATGGGTTTCAGATGGATTTCTTGAGGAATCCGTTTTCCTTTTGGAGTGATAATCTCGGTTTCAAAAAGAGGAATTTTTGTTTTTTTGCTCACGTTTTGAAGGATTTTCTTGAGAGAGTCATGATGTTCTGCAGCCAGAACCTTATAGAGATTGATTTTAAGGAGTTCGGAGAGTGGATATCCTGTTATTTTTTGTGCCGCCTTGTTGCCCAGTAAAAAGTTGCTTTTTGGATCTATAACAAAGATAACATCTGGAGCTCCTTCAATCAGCGCGGCGTAGTTTTTTATATGTTCCCTGTGATGTTCCCTGGTAGAGGAAGACTTTAGAGATTTTGTTTTGTCTAGGATTTGATTTTTATGTCTCATTTCAGAATAGAAATTGTATTGATTAGTTAAGCATAGGGGAAAGGAAAAAACAAGTAAATCGCCTTATGAGATGAACTTCAGAGTGAAATTTTTACTTTTTCTTTACCCCTCGTGACTAGCTCTGTGTCACCTCTAGGGGTGAGTCAAGTGAGTAGAGGCTAAAACATATATTTTTACTTCTTAGTGCAGGGAATCCATACTTCTGTTCTTAATTTTTCCGGAGGAATGCTTGAAGGCGCCATGTCCAGGTATCTTTCCATTACCGGACCTGCTTGCGCATAGTCGTTAGCTTTCATCCATTCGAGAATCTTCAAGATGGTTTCTCCGGCCTTTTCATAAGGTCCAGTATGAAGCGCAGCAGCTACCAACGGTAAATTCCATTTTTTCTTTTCCAGTGGTTCCAGAGGCACTGCTTGTGCAGTTATAGGGAATCCTATTTCCCATTCTAGTTCTTCAGGCCTAACTTCATCCGGGCTGTTGTAATAGATGCCCATCAATGGTCCTGCTGGATAAATCCTTTGGTTTTGAGAGGTGCTCATCAACATCTTTATAACATTTTCGATCTCTGTGAAGGGTCCTTTATGCGGGATGCAGCAGTATATGAAAGGAGTGACTTTCTTGATGGAGAAAGCTAATTCTTCAGGGTTTTTTTCAATTATCTTGGCGGTTAGGTGGATTGAGAAAAGTATTAGAAGCAAGAAGGTTGCAATGTTTGCCTTTTTTATTTTTCCCTCCTTTATAAAAATGTCATTGCGATATGTAGGGGCTTGATTCATCTGCAGGGGCTTGATTCATCAAGCTCACTATTATGTAAAAAAGGGGACGGTCCCCTTTTTTCCTTTGTCATGGCGAGGCGTTATGCGCCGCGGGGCAATCTCCTCCTAATAAAGGTCTACCCACCATTCTGGTTGTCTTTTGAGCCATCGGTCAAACCAGGCCATTATGGTTTTAGTCCAGGTTATTCTTTTATTGTAAGTCATGATGTGATGATCTTGGCCAAGGATCTGAATATATTCGACTTCTTTGCCCAGGATTTTTAGAGCTGTGTACAATTGTGTGCTTTCGCCGGGGGGAACATTCGTATCCACAGACCCATGGAGAAGCAGAAGAGGGGTCGCGATCTTATCCGCGTTGAAAAGTGCGCTCTGATTCACATAAATATCTTTACGGTTCCAGGGATAGCTGTTGGCAGTGGCAATGGAGCTGTAGGCATAGCCCCAGTATCCTTCGCCCCAGTAGCTGGAAATAGAGCTGATCCCCGCATGAGCTATCGCCGCAGCAAACATGTTGGTACGGGTGAGGAGGAGCATGGTCATAAATCCTCCATAGGAAGCGCCCATGCAGCCGACCCTGTTGGGATCGACAAATGAGTGAGCCTTAAGAAATGTTTTGACACCAAGGATGATTTCATCGGCGACAATAATTCCCCAGTCATTCACATGGAGAGCCGAAAAATTTTGACCGAATCCCACGGCGCCGCTGGGCTGGAGGACGTAAACGACATAGCCCTGGGCTGCGTAGAGAGTTTTTAAAAAT
>CAZSPM010000287.1:0-3784 GCA_964608785.1 uncultured Eubacteriales bacterium | reverse complement strand
CAAGTGTTTCGCGGGCTTCATCATCCATGGGTATCAGGTTGAATCCTGAATTGATATAGGACCATTTTGCGGACACAATCATGTTATCCCCGAACATGTGCTCGTCCTGAACCTTGTAGATGGGGCTTCCGAAATGCCATTTACCGGTCTGATGCCAGCCGCCTGGAAATCCGTAGCTAGCACTCCTTCCCCATTTTTCCTTATTCCCGATATGAGCAAAAAGCTCCAACCTGTTTGCTGGAATTGGCTGAATATTGATCTTGCCAGCGTAGTTTACTAAGAGTGTATCGTCGGCAGTTCCGGTGAGGACAGTCGTTTTAATATCCTGCACGCCGTAGGACATCCACCACCAGACCTTGTCCTTAAAAACAGGACCTCCGAAGTTGAATCCATAGTCCTTAATGGACCTTATCAGGTTGTATCCGTATCCGTTAGGGTACCTCGTTAATATTTTATCAACATCTCCGCCGGTGTGCGCTTTTTGGAATTTCTGATCGGTAACGTAGAATCTTCCGCCAAGGCTCACTCTGTTTCCGCCTCTCCGTGACACCATGTTCAAAGCGATTCCACCGCCTTGGACAGTGATATCGGCTCCACCCGTCGTGATTTGCATCTCTTCGAAAGCATCGAAATCAAAGTATGTCGGTGAAGAAATAGATGCGGGGTCCGTGATAACAACTCCGTCCATATACCACTGGTCATTTCCGCCGCCTTTGACAGTGAAACCGGCCTGCTGGCCCGACTCAGAACCACCGATATTCTCCCTGTCAACCATGACCCCTGGAGCCTGCTGAAGAACAACCCACGGGTCTCTGGCTGTTGGCAGAGATTGCAAAATATTGCGGGTCACATTCTCGCCAACCGTGGTTTTCTTGGATTCGACAACAGGTGATGCTGCGGTGACCGTGACTTCCTCCTCAAGGGTTCCCATTTCCATGGTGATTGTAATCTCAGTATTCTTGCCGACCACGATAACGAGGCTCCCTCGAGATAACGTCTTGAATCCCTCAAGCTCTAGCCTAAGAGCGTAATCATCCGAAGGGTCGAGAGAGAGAAACCTGAAAATCCCAGCAGTAGAGCTTACCGCTGATACAGGAGCAGTCTTGCTACCCGTTAAGGTTACAGTGACACCTGGAAGAGGAGTGCCTTCTTCGTCAACAACCTTACCGTAGATGTTTCCAGTTCTTTGCTGTGCCATCAAGGAACAGGAGAGCAGCAGCACAAACAAAATACTTAATGTTTTACGCAATCTTAACCTCCTTTTACCCCTTTTTCAGGGGAAAAGCTTTAACCTATACCCTGGAGTGAAAAATTTCACTCCAACTATCCCCTTATTTTTATCTATATTCTGGTTATTCTCACCTCCTTTAAAATGAAATATTATTTGAAAACTTACTATTTCTATAATTCCCATGTTATTGTAACTTTATTTCTATGCAATATTTATGCCATATTCCAATTTTGACATATCTATATTTTTATCAACAAGTTAGAAATTTGAAAAAAAAATCAATCTGCAAAATAATCCAAAAAATTGAATGTAATCCAAAAAATTGGAATATTCCCTACTTTAATAGAGAATTTAAAGGGATGGGCAGCGCACTTTTATAGTCAAATTTTCTAAGAATCAGAATCGATTTTTCCTAGATAATTATTGATTCTGGGCTAACTTTACATCGACCCAGAAAGAGTATTTTTTTGCACGTCCTCTAATGGGCATCGAATAATCTCCTGAAATACCTTCTCTCTCTGACTTTACATTACCCCGTAAGGAGACCGAACGATCTGATACCTTACTCCCAGCTGCCCGTCTTCTCATTAGCTCCGCTCTCATTTCCTTGGTCATGCCGCCCCATTCAAACCCTATCTTTATGCTCTTACCTGGTTCTGTGCCTATGCCCGCAAGCTGTCTTTCTCCTCTTTTAAGGGGAATCCTGAATTCATAAATCACCATATTTTTCCCGCGCTTTGATTTAGACGCTGGAGCGCTAGGGCCACTGGTGACTCCGACGGCCTCGCCTTTTTTATCGATTACCTGATTGAGATAAATACGGTATTGGGGTTTTGACTTAATCTGTGCTTTCTTCTCTTCCGGTAAAGGACCCAGTTGCTTTTCAAGAAGCGAAATATAGGTATCGGCAGTAACCAATCTTATTTGGAATTTGATACCGTAATTTTTTTTCTTTTTGCCTTCAGTATTGAGCCAGAGTATCATTCCTGTTCGATCGATTGAGCTTAGAAATTTGGGGTCTTTAAAGACAAAAAGCACATAAAGATTCTTTGAATCATTCCTAAAAGCGTAATCCACATTCAGTTTCTTTTCTAAAGTTAAGCTCTCACCACTCCATTCATCATTCGAACCATCAATTTTTACTGGCGTAGGAGTCCATGTGCTCCGGATTTCGTTCTCCTTTGGAGAACCAATAGTGCAGAGAGTCAATATCATAAAATAGAGGAAAAAACTCTTGATTGTTTTTGTATTTCTCATCGCCTCCTCCTTTTATATTTAGTAAAGTGAAATCGTTTTTCATTATAGAACATTTATTTCAGATTTAAAAGAGACACAAAAAATTTGTTTCGATTTGAACAAAAACTACAAACTCTTCGGACATTAAACCCTGAACTTGTGGAGAAGCAGTCGAAAATCAATCATAAATAGATACTTTTTCTCATTTTTTTTACTTTTTCTTGAAAACTCACTTTATATTTCATAAACTTTAATCTACCCACGATGAAATTTGTTGCCGACCTTCATATCCATTCCAAATTTTCCCGAGCCACTTCCCGCGAGATGGTCCTCGACACTCTTGCCTACTGGGCCAAGATAAAAGGCATACGGCTTCTTGCTACCAGTGACTTTACACATCCTGAATGGCTCTTTCTCATCAGGGATAAACTGGAACCCGAAGGAAACGGTTTCTTCCGCCTGAAGAATATCATCCGGCCTGAAAACGACTACCTGCAGGCAATCTCTGTCTCTCCTGAGGACATTTCTTTTATCCTCTCCACAGAGATAAGCTTCATTTATTCTAAAAAAGGGCGGGTGAGGAAAATCCATATTCTCATTCTCGCGCCAGACTTTGAATCTGTGGACAAGCTCAATCGGAAGCTCTCCGGGCTTGGCAACCTGCGCTCTGATGGAAGACCCATCCTGGGTATGGATGCCAAAGCATTTGTCAAGATCGTAGCCGACCTCTGTCCTCGCTGTGTGGTCATCCCTTCCCATATCTGGACACCCTGGTTCTCTCTTTTTGGAGCAAACTCAGGCTTCGACTCTATCGAAGAGTGTTTCGAGGAAATAACTCCATTTATTTTCGCCCTGGAAACAGGACTCTCTTCTGATCCTCCTATGAACTGGCGCCTCTCCTCACTCGATAAGTACGCCCTGGTTTCAAACTCTGATGCCCATTCTCCCTCTAAAATCGGAAGAGAAGCCAATGTCTTTGACACAGATTTCAGCTATGAAGGGATGATAGAAGCCATCAAAAGCAAAGATCCCCAAAAATTCCTGTATACGATTGAATTTTTTCCAGAAGAAGGAAAATATCACTATGACGGACACCGCAAATGTGATGTGATTTTTTCTCCTCAAGAAACAATACAACACAGATATATTTGTCCAAAATGTGGGAGAAAACTCACAGTCGGTGTGATGCATAGGGTTACAGAACTCGCTGACCAGGAGCAAGGAAGCATGTCTCCCATAAGAATTCCATATAAAAATTTTATCCCCCTGAATGAAATCGTCGCCATGGCTTTAGAAAAGACATCCGAGTGCAAAAGC
>CAZSPM010000286.1:0-3787 GCA_964608785.1 uncultured Eubacteriales bacterium | reverse complement strand
GTTCTATAATATATCTTTATTTTTATCGCCTCGCCTGGGGAAGCCTCATACTTATCGAGCCAGACTCTTTCCAGGTATGAAAACCTGACTCCCTCAGAAGCACGGATGGCTAAATCGATACGATGAATGCCTAAATCTTCGAATTCATTATTTATTAAAAAGTAAACAACAGCAGTGAAAAGGTTTGAAAGGCTCACGACCGAAGTATTAAAATTCCCGGAATATAGATCTTCAAGACGGACGTTCATGCCGTTTTCGAGGTAAATATTTCCCATGAATTCTATAGAAAGATCGCCGAGAGCTCTTTCCTCAGAAGACAAGATGCTCGAAAGAGAAATATTGGAAAGAAAAGCAGTCAAAAATTTATCGTTTATGACCTCGACCTTGAAATCTCTGACATCATCTTTATCATCAATCATCTTGACATTAATAGGAATGAGACGCGGTCTTTTCCCTATTTCTCCCAACAATCCCGGACCACGGTCTTGAAAAAATCTTCCAATTAATGCATCTGTAGCAGCGATCTTGAATGAAGAGGAAACACTGGGAACAACGGTTATGACATTGGCCTTGGTCATTGCGTAATCAACTGAACCCAAATTGTAAAGAGGGTGACCGAAGGCCAGGATCTTATTGCCATCAACCCGAGTCACTGTTCCTACAGCAGAGACATCCAAATCACCCCTGACAAGTTGAATAGCGACCGGAGATCCTTCTTGAAGGGAAAGCCCAGCGGGAGAAAGCTTCTCAGCAGTTTGACCCGAAGCTCCGCCCCTAACAGGATAGAAGCCTAGACTCGAAAAAAAAGGTTTAGTCTTTTCAAAAGCCCTGGAGGAAAATCCTGTAAAAACGAGAGGTATCGTTAAGGGTGTAAAGGTTTGTCCTCCAGATAAGAAAGATGGTTTGGAAAGGAAAAATCCCTTGTTTAAATCGAAAAGTTCTTCTAAACTCAAGTGCTTTTTGAAGGGAACTCGAGGAGAATAAGAAGATTTCGAAGTTTCTTTTCCAGAAATTGACAGCATTTCCTCTATGGGAGTAATACCGGCAATTGCCTCTTTGGCATATGGAAATTGGTAGGCTACAGCTCCAATGAGTTTGCCTTCAATATAGACCGGGCTTCCACTCATACCCAGTATCGTGCCCGCATTCTCAAGAATATCACTCTTGAGCTTTGCAAGGATTAAGCTTCTTTTTGGCTCAAAATTACGCAGGACGCCCAGAATCTCAACATCAAATTCTTCAATCTTATTTTCAATAAAAACACTCCTGCCTTTACCCTTCATGCCTGCTTTGATTTGGTCCAAGGGAAGCGTAGGAACAGAGCCTTCTGCCGCCCATAAACTTAAACAGAATATGATTAGAAGAAAGCTTGCGAATATTTGTCGAATCTCTTTTCTCATCCTAATTCCATCCAATGATTTAAAATGAAGGAGGAAAGATTATTTTAGTATTCCCAATTGTTTGCCGCATTTCTCGAAACATGTGAGCACGAAATCCAGCTCCTCTTCAGAATGGGTTGCAGAATAACTGGTTCTAATCAGGGACTGATCTTTAGGAACTGCAGGGTATATCACAGGATTAGTAAAAATGCCGCCTTCTCTGAGTAATTTCCACAACATAAAAGCTAGCTCATCATTACCTATGATGACTGGGATGATGGGGGTTTCAGTTGGTCCGGTATTGTAACCCATGGCTTGGAATCCAGATTTCATCTTTTCTGTTATCTGCCACAATCTTTCTCGCCTTTCTGGCTCATTTTCAATGATATCAAGTGTAGTCAAAACTGTTGCGACAGATGCTGGAGTTATACTGGCACTAAAAATCAAGGAGCGGGCAAAATGCTTGATGTAAGATATTACTTTTTTCTCTCCAGCTACAAATCCTCCCAGAGAAGCAAAAGACTTGCTAAACGTCCCCATAACCAAGTCAACGTCTTCCTCTACTCCAAAATGCTCGGCTGTGCCACGTCCATTCTTTCCCATAACTCCTATTCCATGCGCATCATCGACCATGACCTTGGCATTATATTTCTTAGCTATCTTTACGATTTCAGGAAGGTTTGCCAAATCTCCTTCCATACTAAAAACTCCATCGACAACGACTAACTTTCCTGTATCATTATCCAATGAAGAGATGATTCTCTCGAGGTCTTCTATGTCATTATGTTTGAATTTACAAACATCACCGTAAGAAAGGCGGCAGGCATCGATGATACTGGCATGAACCATCCTGTCAGTGACAACAGTATCCCCTCTGCTTATGAGTGTGGATACAATTCCTTGGTTTGTCTGAAAACCTGTACTAAATGCTAAGGCAGCTTCTTTGTTCATGAATTTCGCCAATCTTCCTTCCAGCTCAACGTGAATATCCAGCGTGCCGTTTAAAAATCTAGAACCACAGGTTGCTACCCCGTATTTATCCACAGCTTCTTGAGCAGCCTTCATTACCCGAGGATGGTTGATCAATCCCAAATAATTATTGGAGCCGACCATGATCATCTCCTTGCCATCAACCTTAACTTTATTGCCCATGACTTCTTGGATAGGCGTGAAATAGGGATACATTCCCATTTCCTGAACTTCCTCAACACGCGTGAAATCGTAACATTTATCAAAAATGCTCACCATTTCCTCCTTTCTCGAGAACTAACCATGGTTCGGGCAAACCATCCTCAAATCTTAAACTCAAAGAGCTCCAAAATTGTTTCAGATTGACCATGAAAGGCAATTTTCATACAATCTTACCGATGAAAGCCTTCATTACCGGTGGAACAGGATTTATCGGAAGCCATCTCGTAGATTTCTTGCAAGGTAAAGGCCTTGAAATATATGCCCTTGTCCGTGATCTCAACAACACTAAGTGGTTAACAGGGCTCAATATCAATCTGGTGGAGGGAGATCTTTTCTCGATACCAGCTCTTCCCGCAGATATTGACTATATTTTCCATGTTGCAGGCTTCACAAAGGCTTCCAAATCGGCTGACTATTATACAGTAAATCAACAAGGAACAGCAAGCCTTTTCCAGTCACTCCAGTCCCAACAAATTCTTCCTAAAAAGGTTATTTCTCTCAGCAGCATCGCGGCTGCTGGACCCTCCTTCGAGATGAAACCAGTCAAAGAGGACGACCCTCCGCATCCTACCACACCCTATGGTAAAAGTAAATTAATGGGAGAATGGGAAGCTCTAAATTTTAAAGATGTTTACCCGCTTGTCATTTTAAGAGTTGGCCCTGTCTTTGGTCCCAGGGATAGAGACTTTCTCCAGGTCTTCAATCTCATAAAAAAAGGCATTCTCCCTTCCCTTTCCTCTCAACAAAGACTCCTGAGTCTGTGCTATGTTAAAGACCTTGTACGAGCCATAGACCTCTGCTCTCAAAAAGAACTGAAAAGCGGAGAAATAATCAATGTTGCCGATCCCCGGCCTTCTAGCTGGGATGAATTTGGAAAGGCCGCAGGACAGGCTTTGGGAAAAATGCCAAAAAGCGTGAGAATTCCGCGTTTTGCCCTCTACCTTGGAGCTTTAATCTCTGAAATAATAGGCAAAGTAAGCAAGAAGCCAAACATTTTTGACCGGGATAAATACAGTCAGATGAAAGAGACCGCTTGGATAGTAGATGTCAGCAAAGCTGTAGAGAAGCTAGCTTTCTCCCCTCAGTATTCCCTGCAAGAGGGCATCCAAGAAACAATTGAATGGTATCTCAAGCATAATTGGCTGTAAAAAAAGAACGAAAAAAGGGATAGCCCTTTTTTTTCCTTACAAGGTGGGCTTGATGAATCAAGCCCCTAC
>CAZSPM010000285.1:0-3788 GCA_964608785.1 uncultured Eubacteriales bacterium | reverse complement strand
ACCTCGGCCAAGATTGTATTCCGGGAGAATTCCTGAAGGCTATAATTGATATTGACATTAGAAACACACCCGATGGAAACCCGGTAGTAATCGTCTCCTTTCTCATGGACATCTATGGTCACTTCTGGCATCCAGGTGCGGAAGACTCGATGGATGGCCTTGACTTCAGGAGCCTCGAGCTTGACATGGTCGCGGTTTAAATCCAGGCTCTGCTCATTGCGGCGTTGATCGAACCAATTGCCGTAAGGATTGGCCTGGGGGATAATTAGGAAATTTATTTTTTTGAGCAAGGGCTTGAGATCGCCCAGCGCTAAGTCTCTAATCAACAAGAGAGCGGCCTCCTTGGCAGACTGTTCATTTCCATGCTGGACGGCAACAAGCAGGAGTGTTGGTTTGTTTCTGTTAAGTTTATGAGGACCATCAGCTCTCTCTTCAGTTATGACACACATAAAGAGATCATTTGCACCATAATTTCTTGTCTCTTTGGTTTCTCCGATAATCTGCACTGTTATCTCGTTTGAGAGATGGTCCACTTGGCTCAAGAACTGGGCGATTTCCTCATTCTGGCTGTACCGGGTGTAGTTTGTTTTTTCAGTAGGAGTCTTAACAGTAGTAGCCATGGATATTGAAGTGAGAAAAAGAAAGCTAAAGCCAAGGAAAACTATCGCTTTAAAATTCTTTTTATCTATCATCTTATACCTCCTTTTTTGGTTGTGGATTTTAAAGCGATTGTATCTCTGAACTTTCCGTCCTGTCAATGATGCATTGATGCAATGGGGTCAGGCTTTCATAACTTTCATAACTTGGATATTTAGATGTGATAATTAGATAGGAAAAGGACAGAATACATAATTTATATGAAAGGCCATTATGATTAATTTTGAATTCAAGCTTGCATATCCATCTATGATTTCTTATATGAATAATTCTGCTGCTTTGGTTAACATTATTTTTTTTATATCGGATTTCATATTATAAAGTTATGAAAGTTATGAAAGCCTGACCCCGTTGGTTTATTGACAACAAAGTAAGTTTGGAATATAAGGAAAAAACCATTATCTGAAAGGAGGAAGAAATGAAACGAATGAAAATTTTCTTTTGTGTATTTGTCATTCTGTTTTTAAGTCAAGCTGTCCTTGCCAAAATTCAAAAACCTGAAGATTTTTTAGGGTTTAAGATAGGAACTGACCGCAAAGTGGCGGATATGCACCAAATTCTTGAATACTTTGAGAGACTGGATAAGGCAAGCAAGAGAGTAAAAGTCATGGAAGTGGGCAAAACTACGATGGGAAATCCTTTTATTGTAGCCATCATTACATCCACTCAAAACCATAAAAACCTTGAAAAGTACCGCCAATATCAACAGAGGCTTGCCGACCCTCGAAAAACCACTGAAAAAGATGCACTAAAAATCATTGCGGATAGTAAAGCAGTCGTGATGATTAATTGCTCCATCCATGCTACAGAGATAGGCGCAGCGCAGATGTCCATGGAGCTTGCTTATGACCTTGCGACCGGCAATGATAACAAGATTAGAGAAATTCTTGATAATGTCATTTTACTTCTTGTCCCGATGCACAATCCTGACGGGATTCAGATGGTTGTGGATTGGTATAAAAAGAATCTCGGAACTAAATACGAAGGATCACGGATGCCCTGGCTCTATCATAAATATGTAGGCCATGATAATAACAGAGACTGGTACATGTTCACCCAGGTCGAATCACAGCTCACGATCAAGATTCACAACGCCTGGCATCCCCAAGTCATCCTAGATATGCATCAGACAGGAAGAAGAGGCGCCAGGATATTTGTGCCGCCTTATGTTGATCCATATGAACCTAACGTCGATCCTATTCTCCGCCAACAGGTGGCAATGATGGGCACCTTTATGGCATCGGAATTGACTGCTGAAGGGAAAGCCGGTGTTATCCATAGTCAAAGATATGATGCCTGGACTCCTGCCCGGGCTTACCATCATTATCATGGAGGAATCAGGATTTTAACAGAGGTAGCCAGTATAAAGCTGGCCACTCCGATCACAGTCAAGTACGAAGAACTGTCAGATTCCGTAAAGGAGCCATCTGTCAGAATGCCCTTGCCCTGGAGAGGAGGGAAATGGACTCTGAAAGACATCGTCGACTATGATTATTCCGCAGCCAGGGCAGTATTGACCAATTCCGCACGGCTCAGGGAGAACTGGCTCCGAAATTTTTATCGGATCCACAAGAAAGCTGTTTTCCGCACGTCGCCTCCTTTTGCCTTCATAATCCCGGCCGAGCAGAGAGACCTTTCAACAACCATAAAGATGATGAATATATTGCAGATGGGTGGGGTGGAGATTCACAAAACACAGGGGTCCTTCATGGCGAATGGCTGCCAATACCCTGAAGGAACATATATTGTCTATTTAGCTCAGCCTTACGGAGGATTTGCAAAAGCGCTGCTCGAGAGACAAGTTTACCCTGAGATTAGGGAATATCAGGGTGCTCCGCTGAAAACCCCTTATGATGTGGTTGCTCACACACTTCCTCTTCTCATGGGAGTTGAGGCTGTTCAAGTAGAGAAGCCGTTCAAGGTGAAGGCAGTAATGCTGGACAAGATTCAGCGATCAGAGGGAAAAGTTGATGCTTTGAGCAATCCTTTTGGCTATGTATGGGGGCATGCGACGAATGATGACATCGTGGCATTAAACAGACTAGAGAAGAAAGGGTACAAGGTATTCTGGGCTTCCGAAGGTTTCCAGGAAAACGGGAAAACATACCCTGCCGGGACGATGATTATCCTGAACAAAGATGGTCTTGTTGGAGATTTAAATGTTATTGCTAAAGACCTATATGTTCATTTTGAAGGACTGAAAGCGAAGCCAGAAATAAAGGCCTATGAATTAAAGCCGGTCAGACTCGGTCTTTACAAGAGCTGGACTGCATCGATGGATGAGGGATGGACCAGATGGGTACTTGAGCAGTTTGAGTTCCCTTATAAAAGCGTATTCGACAAAGACATAAGAAAGGGAAATCTCCCTAAGGATTTCGATGTCATTATTTTTCCCGATTTGAGGGGAAGAGCAATAATAGATGGAGTTCCAGAGAAAGCTACTCCTCCCGAATATTCTGGTGGAATAGGCGAAGTCGGAGTGAAGCATATAAGGGAGTTTGTTCAGAATGGAGGCGCATTGATCACCTTGAACTCTGCGGCAGAATTTCCCATGAAGCAGTTTTATCTAACCATTGAGAATAATGTGGAGGGAGTTGACAGGAAAAACTTCTTTATTCCAGGTTCAATCCTTAAGGTTTTGATCGACACGAAACATCCGATTGCCTACGGTTTCGAAAGGGACGGAGCTGTTTTTTTCCGCAGGAGCCCGGTTTTCGGCGTGAAGGAAGGGAAAGCTGTTGTCAGATATCCTGTTCATAATCCATTGTTAAGTGGGTGGGTAAACGGAGAAAAATACCTGTATAACAAAGCCGCTCTCGTTGATGTTCCTCTTGAAAAAGGGAGAATCATCCTCATAGGATTTCCTGTGCAGTACAGAGGCCAGACGAACGGTACTTTTAAGTTGCTTTTTAATTCAATCTATTACGGAGCTGCCAGTCTCGGAGAACTGTAGGGGCTTGGTTCATCAAACCCCCCTGCAGGATGAGATAATATAAAATGTTGTTGCGACCCCTGAAGGACAGAAGCAATCTAATAAGGAAAAATCTGTAAAACAATGAAATCAGTTGTTTTTTTACAGAAGAGGAATTTTTTTGGCAATCGGCTCATCCATCTGCCGCTTCTCTACGAGC
>CAZSPM010000284.1:0-3796 GCA_964608785.1 uncultured Eubacteriales bacterium | reverse complement strand
ATAACAATAACATTCGAAGGCGCTGAAGATGCATCTGCTGTTGTTTCGGGGAGTGTGATATCGATACCCTTCTGAACCATTGGTGTTATGACCATGAAGATAATGAGCAGAACCAATAAAACATCGCATAATGGAACAACGTTAGGCTCAGCTTTTGCACCCATTCTTTCCTCCTTGTATTCTCCTGAGGTTACAAAATAATTCTACGATAGTTCTTTTTGCTTTGTCAACGTGTTTATTGATTTTTTTCTCCTTTGTATATATATTTTAGGGAAGGAAAGGAGGTAGTATGAGAGAATTAAAGGTAGAAGTTGTGGGAATAAAAGAAAGGTGCGGTGCAAGACATAATGTAGGCGATGTCTTTTATATCAGGGGAGAAGGAACCATTGAAATACCCGATAAGAAGAAAGTTTGTCTATATGCCTTAAATAGCCTGTTCCCTTTTTTAACGGCTAAGCAGAGGGAGGATGAACTTCCTCATGACGACTGGATTTCTGAGACAGAAACTCTCTGTTGTCCCGACCCAAAAGGAGTTGTTTTTAAGGTGGCTCCAATAGATTAGATGGGGTCGCGTCTCAACATTTGACATTTCTTTCTATCCCCATGGGATCATGCCTTATCCACGTGATGAAAAGAGGCCTGCGTCTTGCTTTGAACGTCCTTTTAAGATAAAACCTGAATCCAATAACTCATCAAATGTCAAATGTTGAGACGCGACCCCTTACTTTTTTTAAACAGGATGGCCCGTGCGTCATAGACAATGATAAGAGCTAGAATGATCAAGATAAAACTAACAATCCCCAGAAGGAGGCTTCCGCCCCGGAAAAAATGATATCCTTGGTAAATAAGAGCTGCGAGTGTAGTAAGCAGCATGAAATAGGCGGGATAGATTGTGTATTTTTTCGGTCTCCTCACTCCCACGAAGTAGGAAGAAACAACGATTAAAGCCAGCGCTGCAACAAGCTGGTTTGAGGCACCAAAGACAGGCCAGATGGCCTTGTAGCTTTCAGTCCCACCAAGAATGGCAGCAAAGACTATAATTATTGAAGACGCAAACCATCTGTTTTTGAATAGAGGAGCCTTTTTTCCTAGAAGTTCTGCAAAAATAAATCTTCCCAGTCTTGTGGCTGTATCAAGGGTAGTAAGGACAAATGCATTAAGCATTATCATACCGAAAAATATGCCTATAACCAAAGTAAGCCCGGGAAGAGAAGAGATAAATCTTCCGTAACCTGTAGCGAAAGCTCTGATCGGATCTCCCTCTGATGTCATTAAATACTGAAAACCGAATTGATTTTCACTTCCGGATGGATCCCAGATCAAAGCGCCTGCAGCGATGAGGATCACTAATCCAGCTAAAGCGGCTTCTGTGACCATCCCCCCATAACCGATAAACTTGCCGCTCGATTCATTGGGCAATTGTTTAGCTGTTGTTCCTCCTGCAACCACCGAATGAAAACCGGATATTGCTCCACATGCAATAATGACAAAGAGCATAGGCCAAAGAGGTCCTCCTTGGCTCGAGAAAGAGACAAAAGCTGGAGCGTTTAATACTGGGTGTGATACCAACAGACCAAGGTAGCCAAACCCAAGACCAAAAAAGAGAATCCAGGTGCTGATATAATCTCTTGGCTGAAGGAGAAACCAGACAGGAAGAGAGGAAGCAAAGAGAGTATAGATAATCAAGATGTAAAACCAAAAACTTTGGCTGGAAATTCCGAGTACCTGGGCTGGAAGTTTCACCGGGAGGAATTCTCCAAGATAAATCAGAGCAAAGAGCGCCAACAAAGCAAGCACAGTAGCCGTAACAACATTCATACCTTTTTTATAGATAAGCCAGCCAAAAATCATGGCAATGAAGATCAGCCCAAATGTGGGGATGACGATCTCTGGTTGGGATACGAGTGTCTGAGAAGCAACGACGGCAAAGACAGCAATGACCAAGGCCAGGGCGAGCCATAGGAAAACAGAAAATATGATTTTTGTCCGAAATCCTAAGGTTTTTTCAGAGATATCTGCCAGAGATGTCCCTTTATTCTGGACAGAAACCATAAGGGAAGAATAATCATGAACAGCTCCTAGGAAGATGCTGCCTATGGCCACCCATAGGAGGGCACCGAGCCAGCCAAAATAAAGCACTCCTAACAAGGGGCCCAGAATAGGTCCCGCACCGGCAATTGAGGAGAAATGATGGCCAAAAAGAAGGGGCTTTTTCGCTGGTAAATAATCTATCCCATCTTTTAATTCATTGGCAGGAGTTAGGCGGCTGTCGTCAGCTTTGATGACCTTTCTTTCCAGAAAGCTCCCGTAAATCTTATAACCCAAAACCAGCCAGAGGATAAGAATAAAAGCAATGATCAAGGAATTCATGCTCACTCTCTCTCTTTTATTTTATGATTTAATGGGGTCAGACTTTCTGTCATTCCCTCGTAAGAGGGAATCCAGAAAGTGGATAGTCCTGGATTCCCTCTTAGCCTGTACCTGCGAAGCTTGTGCCCACGAAAGTGGGCAGCAGGTAGCGGGAATGACATTTTTTTCAATCCCGCTGGAACCCAAAGAATAACTAAAGTTTTCAAGTCTGACCCCGGCGTAACCGAATTATTTTATCGTTTTATAGATAAGATAGCCTGCTAGGACTAGAAAAGCGGCCAGGGAAACGAGCTCACCGATATTGGCCGGCCAGACAAGACCTATTCCTGCTGGCTTTTTTGATGATATGTAAGCATACAAAGCAACCCCCACCATGGTGATCCCTTCACCTGCAATGAATCCGGAGCCAAGGAGGATTCCTTTCTCTTTTCTTTTTATTTTAAGCTCTTCATTTTTGCCTGCTGCCTTCTCGACGAGTTGTCTGATGAATCCTCCAATGAAAATCGGTGTCATAGTGGAGAGAGGAAGATAAATACCGACAGCAAAAGGAAGAGAAGGTACTCTGAGAAGTTCTGCCACGATGGCAAAGCAACCTCCTATCATAACAAGTCCCCATGGAAGATTTCCTCCAAGGACACCCTCGATAACTGTTTTCATCAAAGTGGCTTGAGGTGCAGACAGATCTTCGGAGCCAAAGGTAAAAGACTTGCCGAGAAGCCATACTGTCCATGCAATAGCAAAGGCCGATGCCAATACTCCTATCAATTCAGAGGTTTGTTGTCTTCTTGGGGTGGCTCCGATGATATAGCCAGCTTTGAGGTCTTGTGAGATGTCACCGGCTATAGAAGAGCCAATGCAAACTACAGTCCCAACAGTAAGGGCCGCTGCCATGCCTAATGCATCTGTCCATCCGAGTGCCAAAAACACAAGGCTTGTTCCGAGAAGAGTGACTATGGTCATGCCTGAAGTGGGATTAGAAGTAACACCTACCAATCCGACTATTCTGGATGAGACAGTCACGAAGCAAAAAGCAAAGAAGACGATGCATAAAGCACCTATAAGGCGAATGATAAAGGATGTCTGGATACCGAGGATTTGAGGGGACAGGATTATGATAACCACTACTGTGAGAATTCCGAGGCCAAGAACGGTAATGGGTAAGTCAGTATCGGTCCTTTTCTTTTTTATTTGTTCACCTTTCCTGCTGAGGCTAAAATCTTTAATCCCTACCTTCAACGCATTGAACATTGTTGGCAAAGACTTGATGACAGTGATAATTCCTCCAACAGCTACTGCTCCAGCACCGACAACCCTTATGTATTTGTGCCATATTTCCTGTGGGGCCATCTGGGCTATGGGAAGTTCTGTCTCAGGAAACAAAGGAATATTGAGGTTTTCCCCAAAATAGGCGATTACAGAGGTCTTA
>CAZSPM010000283.1:0-3806 GCA_964608785.1 uncultured Eubacteriales bacterium | reverse complement strand
ACAATTGTAGGGGCTTGATTCATCATGCCCACCTGCTCGCACATAGGGATTTGATTTATCAAACCCACTTTTAATAAAATACAATTGAAAATCATAATATCAAACCTAGCTTAAATTACATGAAATGCACAATATAGAAAAAGTGAACAGGAAAAAACAACAGACAAAATCTCTAAAAGGAAAATCTGAATTCAGGGTAACATTCGAGCCTTTCAAAGCCAGCGTGGAAATCCCCGCTGGTCAAAGCCTCCTGGTTGCAGCTCGAAAAGCTAACCTTCCTCTTAAAACAACCTGTGGGGGAAAAGGGACTTGCGGCGATTGTCTGGTTCAAATCAAGAGTGGAACATATGAGAAAAAGGCATCTGCAGCCCTCCCAGACCAACTTTCATCTCGAGGATACACATTATCCTGTCAAACTAAAATCACTGAAAATCTCACCGTACAGTTGCCGCAATTTCAGGAACCTTCTATCAAAAGTGTGATTGATTCGAAGCTCTTAGACAAGGGGCGAGATAACATTTCAGGCATCTATGAACTCAATCCATCGGTAAAAAAAATCGAACTGGCACTCCCCTCCCCCTCTCTAGACGATAATTACAGCGATCTAAAAAGGCTGGAAAGAGAGTTGAAGAAAAAGCTCGATATCATCCATCTATATTGTGAATATTCCGTCTTGAAGAAACTGGCAGATGCTGTCCGTGAAAAGCAAGGAAATATCAGCGTAATTTTGGGATTATTTGAAAAAGATGCCACTATTATGGATGTTTTTCCCGAAGCTAAAGAAAAAAGAATATATGGCATTGCCTGTGATGTTGGGACTTCGACTGTGGCCTTGAATCTAGTCGACCTGCAGAGCGGTAAAATTGTCAGCACTGCTTCAAGCTTAAACCAACAGATAAAATGTGGAGATGATATCATCTCGAGGATCAATTATTCCCAAAAGCCAGGGCGGCTCGAGGAACTTCATGAGCTCATCATTTTAACGGTCAATAATCTTATTGAAAAAGCTTCAGAGACCGCGGCCATCGCAGATTCAGATATCTACTGCGGCTCATTTTCAGGCAACACAACCATGATCCACCTTCTTTTGAATCTAGAACCTCGCTATATCCGGGAAGAACCTTATGTCCCAACATTCAACCAAGTTCCATTTATCTTATCTCGAGATCTCAAATTAAGAATGAATAACGAAGCCAGGATTCACTGTTCCCCAGCAGTAGGAAGTTATGTGGGAGGTGACATCACAGCCGGACTTCTCTGCACCCCGATTCTCAGGGATCCTAAAAAGACTTCTCTTTTTATAGATGCAGGAACAAATGGCGAACTGGTTGTAGGAAATAAGGAATGGCTTATGACATGCGCCTGTTCTGCAGGGCCTGCTTTTGAGGGCAGCGGTATTAAGTGTGGCGTGCCGGCCGTAGAGGGGGCAATAGAAAAAATTATATTCAAAGCTGATGGCGGATTGGAATATAAAGCCATAAAAGGATGCAAGCCCAAAGGCCTTTGCGGCTCAGGACTGGTTGACCTGTTGGCTGAGCTATTCATCCATGGCTATATTGATCGCCATGGAAAATTCGATGAAAAGAAAGCCAAAAGGAAACTAGTTGAGAGTAATGAAGGGAGAGGCTTCCTTATTTTAGAGGGTAAAAAAAGCTTCTGGGGCAAGGACCTCATAATTACCGAAAAAGATATATCCAATCTTATCCGGACAAAAGGAGCTGTATTTTCTGCAAGTTCGCTTCTTCTGAAAAATGTCGGTCTTCGCTTTGATGAAATTGATTCCTATTACATTGCAGGTGGCTTTGGCCTGCACTTAAATATCGAGAATGCCATCCGCATCGGACTCTTGCCTGATCTCGATAGAAATAGATTTCATTATCTGGGAAACACTTCACTTCTTGGCGCCCATCTCATTCTTCTCTCTAATAGAAATAAAAATTTGGTTAATGATTTTTTTGAGAAAATGACTTATATTGAGCTCAATACAGAGCCGAATTATATGAATGAATATACAGGTGCAATATTCTTGCCTCATACAGATATGGAGTTGTTTCCATCAGTTAAGCGAATCTTTGAACTCTGAAGGAGGCTGAATACATTAATACTTCAAATAAGCTTGTATTAAGGATAAAAATTCATGGAGGAAAGAATGAACGGATCAATTTTCGACTTAATTAAGGAGCGAACTGTTCTTCTTGATGGAGGCATGGGAACAGAACTTATAAGACACGGCTTCCCTCAGGGAACCTGTCCTGAATCGTGGAATAAGGAGAAGCCGGATATTGTTAAAAAAATCCATAAAAGCTACATCGATGCCGGCTCTGACGTTGTTCTGACAAACAGTTTTGGGGGAAATAAAATTAAACTTTCATCATATAACTTAGGCGATAGCTGCCACGAACTCAATTGTGAAGCGGCGAAAATCGCCAATGAAGTCAAACTAGAGGGAAAGTTTGTCGCCGGAAGCATGGGGCCCACAGGAAAATTTTTAGAGCCACAAGGAGAATTCACAGAGGCAGAATTTGAAGCGGCCTATGCTGAACAGGCCAAAGGTCTAACCGAGGGAAAAGCTGACTTTTTATTGATTGAGACTCAGTACGATCTCAGGGAAGCCATTTGTGCTCTGCGAGGAGCCAGAAAAGTATCAGACTTACCCATCTTTGTCAGCATGACCTTTAACAGGGGACCCAAAGGATTTTTTACTTTAATGGGCAACAGTGTAACCCAGTGCATTGAAGAATTGGAAAAAGAGGAAGTTCCAGTCATCGGAACAAATTGTACTCTCGATAGCAGTGATATGGTTGAATTGATCAAAACCATGAGAGAAATAACCTCTCTCCCTCTTATTGCCCAGGCCAACGCAGGGAAACCGTCCCTTTCTGTTGACGGCAAGGTGACCTACTCACAAGATGTGGATGACTATATAAACTATATTCTCCCGATGATACAGAGCGGAGCTAACCTCATCGGCGGTTGCTGCGGCACTAATCCAGACTACATACAAAGGATATCAGAAATAATAAAGACTTGAATCCATGGCCAACAAGACTCTCGCTTGGTAACTCTGTTTTCACCCACTAATATTCTAGTAATTCACTGTTGGCAAAAATCTGAAGACCAAGAAAGAAAACACAGGAAGTATTGGAAATGTCTATAACCACTGTTAAAAATGAGGCAAAGATGAAACGAAAAGCCGTCAGGAAGATAATCAGAGGAAACTCCCTGGAATCATTCGATGTGCTCGGCCATCCTGAGATAGTTATCATCGGCGGCAAAATCCACCATTTCCCTGAAAACCAACCTGGTAAGAATAGATAAACTTAGTTATAGCTGAATGATGATTATGTTTGGGCCACACGAAATCTACTTTTCGTTCTTTTCTGACTTAAGGTGTTCCTGGAGATATCTTCGAATAGCTTCCATGGCGTACAGGCCGCTTTTCCCAGGAAGGGAATGGTCTATATCAGGGAGCACTAACAGGTCATGAGGTTTGTTCGCTCGGATAAGGGCCTCTACCATCTTCATAGTAGCAGAAAAAGTGGCGTTTACGTCGTTGGTGCCGTGTATCAGGAAATATTTAGCTTTTATATTCCCTACCTTTTTGAGGCTCGAACCGTACTCATATCCCTCTCTATTATTCTTCGGAAGGCCCATAAACGGTTCGATAGCCGAGGCCATATGGTCGTACAGGTCAACAACAGGATAAATGGCAACTCCTACATGATAGACCTCAGGTGCAAGCACCATAGCCCGAGTGGTCATGTATCCACCCCATGATCCGCCATAAATTCCAACTCTATCTAAAT